>JBDNIB010000296.1:0-2532 GCA_041688535.1 Prosthecobacter sp. | reverse complement strand
CCGAGAATGCTCCAACCGGTGGCGTTGGAGAGGAAGATGAGTCCCATGATGGCGACGGCCGCGCTGATGACGAGCAGGCCGATGGGGGAGAATTTGTGGACGATGGGGCCGGCGTAGAAGCGCAGAACCGTCATGATGACGGAGACATAGACGAAGACCTTGGTGCCAAAATCGGTGACATCGGGGCCGCTGAGTTTGAGGAGTTCGGGCATCCAGCCGTCGGTGCCGAGTTCGGTGGTGGCGAGAGGGCCGATGGTGATGAGGACAATGATGAAGAGCCAGTTGCCCAGAGACTGAGTGTAGGCCCCGGCGGCGATGCCGACGCCGAGGCCGACGAGGAGGGAGGTGGTGAGAGACGCCTCATGGCCGAGCATCTGCATGACGGCGAAATAGACGAGCGAGCCGATGATGAAGAAGCCGACGGCACCGACTTCCTTCAGCATATCACGGTAGCTGACGCCAGCGGCGACGCGTTCATTGACCGGGAAGGTGCGTGGCAGGATGAGAAAGGCGTAGAGTACGACCGGGATGAAGCAGAGGGCGAAGCGGAACTGCCACACTGCATCGAAAAAGAGCTTGGTGTCGGGCAGCAGGGCGCAGAACAGAGCGCCGAGGGCGAGACCGGCAGGCCAGCCGGCGTGGAGGATGTTCAGCCACTTCGATTTGTTCTTGCTGAAGAGCGTGGCGACGACGGGATTGATGAAGGATTCCACGGTGCCGTTTGCCACCGCGACGAGGAGGGTGCTCCAGTAAAAGTCCTCGAAGCCGGAGGCCCGCAGCGTGAGCACCAGCGAGACGATGTGGCAGATGATGGCGAACAACGCGACGGTCTTGTAGCCGATGCGGTCGATGATGAAGCTGAAGAAGATGATGCTCAGGGCGAAGGGCCACATGCCGGCGCCGTTGATGGCACCTTTCTGCGACTCGGAGAGGTTAAAGCTGTCCTGCAGCATGCCGATCGTCGAGGCACGCACGCCAAAGACGAAGGAGGTGGCGACGAGGGCGATGAAGCAGGCCCAGAAGAGTTTCATGTCGGCTTTGCCGGAGGAGGTCTGAGTCATGGGGCGGGTCGGATTTAAAATGAGGGGCGATTCCAGCAAATGCGGGCGGGAAGCGCAATGTCTTTTTCCCAAATCGCACCTCTAGGCAGCCGACCTGCGGCTTGACGTTGCGGGTGTGGGGCCGCATGTTCGCCGTGTTTGCCGGGCGGTCGAATGCTTCCCGGCAGATGCTTTCACCCCATGCTTTTCTTGAGTGATTTGATGTTGTCGCGCCTGCCCTGCCGGTTTCTTGTACTGTGTCTTGCTGTCCAGGCAGTCTCGGCGGAAACCAAGGTGGTGCTCAAAGCCCAACCAGTGGTGGAGACCGACAGCAAGGCAGAGAAGCCTGCCGTGCCGGAAAAGCAGGACCTCAAGGCCTCCTGGCAGACCCAGAAGGAGGCGCGGGCGCTAACGCTGAGTGTGCCTGCTCCACGCGGGCAGATCGTGGACCGCCACGGCATCCCCTTCGCGCAAAATCGGGCCGCGAACTACCTCGCGCTGGTGCTGCCTTACATGGATGGTGCCAGTGACCAGCAGATCACCAGTTTCGCGAAAACGACCATCGACAGCGCGAACAAGGTGTTGGGCAAGACTTGGTCGCTGTCGGATGACAAGGTGCTGCTGCACTACAAGCACCGGCGCTGGCTGCCGCTGGTGTTTTCGACGGTGGACGGGCTGAACGTGGAAATCACCGCCGACATGGAGGAAAAGCTGGAGCCGCTGCTGGGAAAGAGCCTGGTGATCCAGCCGGCCTACCTGCGCCATTACCCGCAGGGAGCCACCGCCTGCCACATCATCGGCTACACCGGCAAGACGCGCCCGCTACCCACAGGGCCGATCGTGGACGGCGATCCGGTGTTTGAGGAGATGGAAGGCCGCGAGGGCATCGAGACCGCGTTTGACAGCGATCTTCAGGGCCAGCCGGGCATCGTGAACGTGCCCTTCAGCCCAGATGGCAAACGTCTCTCCGAGGATGTGCGGCGTGCCCCGACTCCGGGCCGCAATGTGGTGCTCTCCATCGACTACAACTTCCAAAAATACGCCGAGAACGCGCTCAAAAAGCACACCAATAGCGGCGCGATGGTGATCATGGACGTGCAGACGGGCGACATCCTGGCGATGGCCTCGAACCCAGGTTTTGACCTCAATGAATTCGTGCCCGGCATCGGTTCCAAGCGCTGGGAGGAGCTGAACAAAAACCCACTGCTGCCGCTCTACGCCCGCGCCTTCCGTGGCGAGTATCCACCGGCCTCGACTTTCAAGATCGTCACCGCTTTGGGTGCGCTGGACAGCGGCAAAGTGGACGCGAAGACCTACTATGCCTGCCCGAATGCCATGGGGATCGGCAACCGCGTGTTTCACAACTGGAACAAGGACAGTGAAGGCTCCATGACCGTGGTTTCCGCCATCAAGCGCTCCTGCAACACCTGGTTCTACCGTGCGGCACTGGACTCCGGCGCGGACTGCATCTCCGACATGGCGCTGCGGATGG
>JBDNIB010000295.1:0-4786 GCA_041688535.1 Prosthecobacter sp. | reverse complement strand
TTCATCGCCTTCGGTGCCTGCGCGTCGCTGGAATTCCTGCCCGCCACCGCACGACAGAGCGTTTTGCAGAGGACCGGCTTCAGCCAAGTCGTGGATCAGGCCAAACAGACAGCCGCCCCGGCTCGTGCTGCTGCCAGCACCCAGGAAACGCCAGCCGAACCCTCCTGGAAGCGCTTCATGAACAGCGGCTCCGCTCTCGCCATTCCCATCGTGCTGCTCGTCACCCTCGGCGTCGGTTTGGCGAAGGGCGTGAAGGTCTATGAGGAATTCGTCGAAGGCGCGAAGGAAGGCTTCGCCGTCGCCACCCGCATCATGCCCTTCCTCGTCGCCATGCTCGCCGCACTGGCCGTGTTCAACAGCTCCGGCATGCTTTTTCTGCTCGAGTACGCACTGCGGCCCGTGCTCAGCTTCATCGGCTTCCCGGTGGAGCTGCTGCCCATGGCGCTGATGCGGCCACTCACCGGCTCCGGCTCGCTCGGCGTGCTCAATGACCTGCTGCTGCGGCCCGAGATCAGCGAGACGATCAAATACACCGCCGCCGTGATGTTCGGCTCCACCGAGACCACTTTCTATGTGCTGGCCGTCTATTTCGGCAGTGTCGGCATCCGCCGCATCCGCCACGCCCTCGCCGCCGGACTCACCGCCGACATCGTCGGCATGGGCATGGCCGTCATCCTCGGCAGACTCCTCTTCACATGAAAACGCTCGCCGCACTGCTCCTGCTCTTCGCACCGTTTGCCGCTGCCACAGAACAAGAAAGCGATGTCATTCTTTTCCATGGGGATCGTTGTGAGTTGGAAACGCATTGGCTCTTCCCCAGTCCGTTGCAGGCCTATTTTGCGGCTGACAAAAAACGTGAATACCCGTTTGAATCTCAAAGCACGGCGAATTGGCGGGGCCACATCGCCACCTATGAAATCACTCAAGACCGTCTGTATCTGGTGAAAATCAATCCCAGTTCCTTTGCCTCTTTGGGCGAGAAACCCGATGCCGCGAAAGCGAAGGAGAAAAAGACCCAACTCAAAACACAGTTGCATGAGATCTTCGCCGACCGTGTGGGCGTAGATGGCAAAATACCGGTGACTTGGTATTCGGGCAACTTGCGTGTCTTCAGCAAACCCGAGAAGAAGCAGAAACAACATCAGGATGACAAAACCCCGCGTGAAGTGGTGGAGTTCACGGAGATCGCCCTGCTGCAGATCAAGGATGGTACCGTGATCAAGGAGACCAGCTTTCCGCGCAGTGAATACTGGGAGAAGTTCGAGATCATGCAGCGACATCGCCAGATCGCCCCCAAAGAAGCTGCTGCAATCGAAGACCATCTCCAATTTCTGGATCAAAGCAGCCGCGACTGGGAGAACAGCGGCTCGATTGAACCGAAGGGACCCCTGCGCACCGAGGCGGATTTCTCGGTTTTTTTGACGCGACAACTCGACCACCAAGTTCGCATTCCCCTAACCGAATATACACTGATCAAAGACACCACCATCGACTTCGCTGAAACGAGTTGGATCAGCGACTCCGATCTGCGCATCAAGCCCGGCGCGAATCTGCTACTGCTGGAAATGGGTTCCACAAACGTACCGCGTGGCGAATGGAGTGCCTACACCGGAGGTGCCGTACAGGTGCTCGTCCAACTCGGCAAACTAGCATCCAAACGACTTACATTCACGGCATCCAACCGCGAAATGGTTAAGCAAATCAACAACTACGGCGGCAGTTCGGATGACAACGAGAGCCTGCAAGGCTCGTTGCAAATGGAGCTGTCAGCCACTGGCAAGGTGTTGCTCACGGGTTCCATTCGTCTGACGACGAAAAATCCCACCACGTTCCAGGAGATCGAACTGAAGAAAAATGAAGTCCCCTACTTGACCATCCGCGACTATTTGAAGACACAGATGAACCCCATGGATGACACTCCAGTGAATGCCGAAAAGGTGTACCAAGAAATACTCGAAAAATCAAAAGCGAAACCATAGCGACATGCCAGCACTAGCTGTGTGTTGACCCTCATTGCAATTCATGACGCCGCCGCCCACTTTCTTCACATGAAAACGCTCGCCGCACTGCTCCTGCTCGCCGCCACGGTTCAAGCCGCTGATCTCATTGAGCATGCGCGATCGCACGCTGACGGCAAAGCCGCGTTCAGCTTTGATGCCAGCGCGTGGCATGATGCCGCAGCCCCTCGCCACTTGCCCATCGGCGTCTTCGACTCCGGCATCGGCGGCCTCACCGTGCTGGAGGCGCTGCTGACGATGGACGCCTTTCACAACGACACCCTGCAACCCGGTGCCGATGGCGTGCCTGATTTTGCCCAGGAACGCTTCATCTACTTCGGTGATCAGGCCAACATGCCCTACGGCAACTACTCCGCCGTCAATCGCACCGACTACCTGCGCGAACTCATCCTGAAGGACGCCATCTTCCTTCTCGGTCGTCGATTTTGGCCTGCGAATGGCACAGAACCGCAGTTCACCAAGCCGCCCGTCAAAGCCATCGTCATCGCCTGCAACACCGCCACCGCCTACGGCTTCGACGACATCCGCAAAGCGGTCTCTGCATGGGATATTCCGGTCATCGTCGTCGGTGTCGTCGAAGCCGGTGCGCGTGGCGTGTTGGAATCGAAAGCGGAAGGCGGCATCGGCATCCTCGCCACCGTCGGCACCTGTGCCAGCGGCGTTTATCCGCGCACGATCACACAAACGCTCGGTCGTGCCGGTAAAAGCGTTCCCGTCATCGCCCAGCATGGCAGCGCCACGCTCGCCGGAGCCATTGAGGGCGATGCCGCCTTCCCCGACTCCGTCGCCGCGTATTCTTTGCAGGAGGCCCGAGCGTTGGCGGAAGCCTATCGCGACTCGAAGCCAACATCACCGCTGCAAACCATCGTCCTCGGCTGCACGCACTACCCACTCGCCAAAGATGAGATCGACACCGCCTTCGCCGCGCTGCGAAAGGAGGACGCCTTCCACGATCTCATCGCCGAGCACCGCACCTTCGTGAATCCCGCCGAAGCCACCGCCCGCGAGCTGTTCCGTGAACTCGCCAAAGCCAAGCTACGGTTGAAATCCAACGAGCATGGCATCCTCAATCACGACCAGTTCTACCTCTCCGTCCCCCGCCCCGCCGCAACCGGCATCCAGCTCGCCGCCGACGGCAGCCTCGACAAAGACTACAAATACTCCCGCTCCCCCGGCCACCTCGACTTCGAAGACACTCAAAATATCCCCCTCATCCCAGCCCTGATCCCACCGAATAGCGCCAAACTCGTGCGCGAGCGCCTGCCTGCGGTGTGGCGGAGCTTAAAACACTGAGACAGGTTTCTTTTGCTCCCAGCCGCTAGACTCCGGCCTCTGTTCTCTTCGTTTTCTCCTATTCACCTCGGCTCCGGCTTTTTTCAGCTCTTTGGCTTCATTCGCCCCCTCTGACGGCTGGCGGCAGGATGCCGTCACACCTTGCGGAGCTGCTGTGGTGGCGAAACCTCCGCAGCGAACCGTTTGCCTATCGCGCAGAGGCTGCTACCCTCGCGGCCCCCTGCCCCCAAAAACTGCCCATGACTCCAGATAAAATTCGCAACATCGCCATCATCGCCCACGTCGATCACGGTAAAACGACGCTCGTTGACGGCCTGCTGCGTGGCAGCGGCAACTTCCGTGAGAACCAAGCCATCGCCGAACGCGCGATGGACAGCATGGATCTCGAAAAGGAAAAGGGCATCACCATTAAGGCGAAGAACACTTCCGTTCACTGGAACGACCACATCATCAACATTGTCGATACCCCCGGCCATGCCGACTTCGGCGGCGAAGTGGAGCGTGTGATGAAGATGGTGGACGGCGTGATGCTCGTCGTGGACGCCTATGACGGCCCGCAGGCGCAGACGCGCTTCGTGTTGAAGAAGGCGCTGGAGCAGGGCATCAAGCCCATCGTGCTCATCAACAAGATGGACCGCCCGAACATCGACCCGCAGAAGGTGCATGACAAGGTGCTGGAACTGTTTCTCGAACTCGATGCCACGGAAGATCAGTTCAATGCGGCCTTCCTTTACGGCAGTGCCCGTGCGGGCTGGGTGAGTGACAAGCCCGATGGTGCGCACCAAGACATGACCTTCCTGCTGGGCAAGATCGTGGAGCATATCCCGGCCCCGAAGGCGGAAGTCGAAGGCAGCTTCGAGATGCTCGTGTCGAACATCGACTGGGATAATTTTGTGGGCCGTGTGGCCATTGGCAAAGTGACGCGCGGCAGTGTGAAGCTGGGTGATCGCGTGTTCCTGCTGGGCAAGACACCAGGGGAAAAGGCGAAGCCGGTCAAGGTGACGAAGGTCTTCCAATACACGACGCTGACCACCAGCGATTCCGTGGAAGGCACCGCCGGCGACATCGTCGGCATCAGCGGCTTTGAAGACGTCGATATTGGTCAAACCGTCGCTGGAGCAGCGGACGCACCTTCCCTGCCCTTCGTGGCGATCGATCCGCCGACGATTGTGATGCAGTTCTCCGTCAATGACGGCCCGCTGGCTGGACGCGAAGGCGATCACGTGACCTCCCGTAAGATCCGTGACCGTCTGGACCGCGAGCAGAAGATGAATGTGACGATCAGCGTCAAGGACACGGACACCGCCGGCATTTTCGACGTCAGCGCCCGTGGTGCGATGCAGATCGCCGTGCTCGTCGAACAGATGCGCCGCGAGGGCTTCGAAGTGCTCGTGTCTCGCCCGATGGTGATCATGAAACGCATCGACGATGTGCTGTGTGAGCCGTTTGAAACGCTCTACCTCGACGTGCCAGAC
>JBDNIB010000294.1:0-4297 GCA_041688535.1 Prosthecobacter sp. | reverse complement strand
CTTCCTCTACCTCATGAATGGCGAGGTGCCGAGCAAGGAGGCTGAGCAGACGCTCGACGTGGCCTATGTGCTGCATGCCGAGCACGGCTTCAATGCCAGTACATTCACCGCCCGCGTCGTCGCCTCCACGCTTAGCGACATGTTCTCCGCCATCAGTGCCGCTGTCGGTGCGCTCAAAGGCCCGCTGCATGGCGGTGCAAACGAGGGCGTGATCCACATGCTCGAAGAGATCGGCAGCCCCGACAAAGTGGACGCCTGGGTGGAGGACGCCCTGGTGCAGAAGAAAAAAATCATGGGCATCGGCCACCGTGTTTACAAGGTGCTCGACCCGCGTGCACCGCACCTACGCGAGATGGCGATCAAGCTCACCGCCCAGCTTGGCGAGGCCAAATGGATTCAAATGTCCGAGCGCATCGCCGAAATCATGCGCGAGCGCAAAGGGCTCAACGCCAACGTCGATTTCTACAGCGCCACGGTCTATTACAGCCTGGACATTCCGACCGATCTCTTCACGCCGATCTTCGCCATCGCCCGCATGAGCGGCTGGACTGCCCATGTGCTGGAGCAGTGGAGCGAAAACCGCCTGTTCCGTCCGCTGAGTGCCTACGTCGGTCGGCCGTATGGGCAGAAAGTGGTGCCGATTGATCAGCGCTGAGCTGTAAATGTGCAAAGAGCGCCTGTGTCCGTAACGTAGTGGATTGATGCGTCTCCTGCCAACCATCGGAGCCGTCACGGCGCTGTTTATCGCATCCGTGGCGGCACAGCCAGCCACACGGCTCGTGTGGCAGCCGGTGCAGGAGTATTTCAACCGCAATGACGGCACGCAGCAGGTACAGACGGGTACGAAGCGGCTGAACTCCTTCACCAACTACACGCACATCGGCACCGATTTCGGCTTTCATGGGCCGGTGGAGCATGAGATCGAGTGGCTCACGGATGAAATCGTGGTGCATCTTCGGCAGCAGCCTGACGGCTGGGCAGGTATGTGGCACAGCTTGGCCGGTCTGGCGCGGAATGCGGGCCGGGTGATGGATTTCACCCGCGCTTATCCCGAACAGATCACGGCCAAATATCAGCCGCGTGTGACCGCAGTGATGATTGAGGCTGCGGGGGAGGGCAAAATCAAACTGGAGATCAAATCACCCGCGCAGGAATTGCGCTGGACGCAGATGATCGAAATCAACGCACCGCAGTATCAGATCTTCGTGCATCCAGTCGCGCCCGAGTCCGTCCGGGACGGCAAGTCCATCGTGTGGACGGCGGAACTAGGCTCCGAGGTCAAAATATCCGGCTTAAGGCTCGGCGTGGAGCTGCCGCCGATGGCCTGGGATGCCTACGCCTTCCTCGCCTCGTATGCGAAGATTGCGCGCTGTTATTCCATCGGCACCGGCTACGTGCATGACCGTGCGCACATTGAGGAAGGCGCGTTCGAGTCCGTGTCCGCCACCGGCATGTATGTGCTGGCCTCCGCTGACGCCGCGCAAGAGGGCGTCGGTGTGGTGACGCCTGATTACGCCCGCTGGGTGCTCACGCAGACGCATGAGACCGTCTGCAAGCTGCAAACCGCCCACGGCCTGCTGCCGCACTTCGTTCACCGAGGTGAGAAAGGCTATTGCATTCATCCCGGCACAGAATTTAGCACCGTGGACACGGCGATCTACGCGCAGTCCATGTTGCTCGCGGCCACCATGCTGAACCTGCCAGCAGTGGCGGAGGATCTCGTGCGGCAGCTGCAGCGCATCGACTACGACCTACTGCGCCTGCCGGACGGTCATCTCTCCCACGGCATCGCGGACGATGGTCTCACGCTGCTGCCCCATGGCTGGCAGGACTGGGGCGGCGAAACGGCGTTGGTCATGCTGATGGAAGGCATCGCCAATCCCCAGCATCGTCCGCCGCCGATGCGCACGCCGGGCAAGGCCTGGCAGGGCACTGGGTTCATCACCGAGTTGCAGAGCCTGTTTCATCCCGACTTCGACAGTGACACGCCGGACGCCCACGACGGCGTGCGCTGGCTCAGCGTGCGCCGCAGTATGCTTGGGGCGCAGCGCGCCTACATTGCCGAGCGCTGGCCGCAGTCCGCAGCGGCACGGGCCGGCGTCTATGGCCTCTCTGCCGGTGAAAACCGTTATGGCAACGCTTACGATGTCAGCGGTGTGGATCTGCCGGATCAAAAGCTCATCCATCCGCATTACCTGCTCATGTCCGCCCCGCTGCGTCCGCAGACGACGGAAATGTTCGAGGTTTTCGAGCACATGGAGAAAGCTGGCTGGTTTCCGCCCTGGGGCATGGTGGAAAACCTCGACATCAACGGCCAATACTACCTGCCCATGGAAGGTGCACTTAATGCCGGCTTCGAAGCCCTCAGCGCCTACCACCTCCTCGTCAAACACCGCAGCATCACCGACGTCATTTACGCCGCCAGCCAAAAAAACCCGCAAATCCGTGCCGCCATGCAGTTGTTTTACCCGCAAGCTGCCGCAGATGCGACGGCGGGGCAATAATTTGACTGCCGCGCTAAAGTCTTGCCCCAAGGCGCTTCCCCGGCTAACTCGGCGGCCATGTTTATTGATCAGATCAAAGTCCATGCGCGTGCCGGAAAGGGCGGCGATGGCAGCGCCCACTTCCATCGCGGTAAATTTCGTCCCAAAGGCGGTCCCGACGGCGGTGACGGCGGCAAAGGCGGCAGTGTGATCCTGCTGGTTGATCCCAGCACCGACAGCCTGCGCAATTACGTTTTCAACAACCGCTTGCTGGCCGAGGACGGTGCCAAAGGCGGTGCCACGCAATGTAGCGGCCGCAGTGGCAAGGACGTGACCTACAAGGTGCCGCCCGGCACGCTCATCAGCCTCATCACCAAGGAATACGACAACGCCACTGACGAGGTGGTGACGCGCTACGAGCCGGTGGCCGATCTGACCGAGACGAACGCCACCTATGTGCTCTGCAAAGGTGGCAAAGGCGGGAAGGGGAACGTGCATTTCAAAACCTCCACGCATCAGGCTCCGCGTGAGTTCACGCCAGGCATCGCCGGTGACGAAGGCGATTTCCATTTCGAGCTGCGTAGCATTGCCGATGCTGGCTTTGTCGGTGCCCCGAACGCGGGTAAATCCACGCTGCTCTCCAAACTGAGCGCCGCGAAGCCCAAGATTGCGAATTATCCCTTCACCACGCTGCAACCGATGGTCGGCGTGATCGAGTTCGGCCCCTCGCGTCGTGGCACGCTGGCGGATATTCCCGGTCTCATCGAAGGCGCGCATGACAACATCGGCCTCGGCCATGATTTCCTGCGCCACATCATGCGCTGCCGCGTGTTGCTCTTTGTCGTCGATACAGCCGGCACCGAAGGACGTGACCCGGTTTCGGATTTGGAAATCGTGCGCAAAGAGGTCTCGCTCTACTCCGCCGAGCTGGCGAAGCGTCCGTGGTGCATCATCGCCAACAAGATCGACCTCCCCGAGAGCGAGGAAAACCTCGTCCATTTCAAGGAGCGCTTCAAACGCATCAAAATCCATCCCGTCTCCGCTGAAACAGGTGAAGGTCTCGACAAGCTGCGCAAGTGGCTCGACGAGAAGATCGGACAAGACATTAACTGGTAGCGTCTGGGCTGCCGCTTTGGTAATCGTACCGAAACACGGCATTCGGGTATCAGCATGGCGGCTTGCACGGCGGGCGCGTCCGCGTTCCATGCGGGCATCATGGAACCTACCATTAAGATCGCCCTCGTTGGTGCCGGCATGTTCGGCGGAGATGTTCACGCGCGTGCCTACGCGGATTTGCAGCGCTTCGGCATCGCTGGACAGCTTGCGCGCGTCGGGCTGGACAAATATTCCCGCGATCTGGCTCCAGTGAAATTTGATCTCGTGGCGGTGGCCACGCGCAGTGAGAAGTCGGCGCAGAAGGCCGCTGCGGCATTCAAAGATCTCACCGGACACGAGCCGCGTCCGTTTCATGGCGAAGCGCCGTGGGACGACATCCTCGCCGCGTTCCCCGATCTCGATGTGATGGCCGTCGCCACACCGGATCATCTGCACACGCAGCCGATTCTGGCCGCGCTGGCGCAAGGCGTTCACGTTTTGACCGAAAAGCCGATGTGCCTCTCGATTCAAGAGTCGGACCAGATCATTGAGGCGGCGAAGGCGAAGAACTGCATCGTCGCTGTGGACATGCACAAGCGCTACGACCCCGATCATCTGCGCATCCGTGATGACATCCAGAACCGCATCGGTGCGCCGCTGTATGGCACCGCGTACCTCGAAGAACCGCTCGAAGTGAGCACCAGCACCTTCAAGTGGGT
>JBDNIB010000293.1:0-3286 GCA_041688535.1 Prosthecobacter sp. | reverse complement strand
TCTGGAAGAGAAAGAAGTCGTGCAGGCCGAGTTTCTGAGTCTCAGCAACGAGGCCAAAGACGCGGGCTTCTTCACCGACGACGGCAGGGGGCCGAAAGGCAACTCCGACTACAACCTCGCGTGGAAGGACTCCGAAATGACCGACATGATGAAACGGATGCATGCGTTGCTGCCGGACGTGGGCTTCACTCCGACCGAACCGACAGGCTGGGACGGCGCGAACTATTTCCCTTTCATGAAAACGCAGGAGTTGCGCGATGCACTCGGCATCATCACCGCGCACAGCTTTGGCAGCAGTGATCGGTGGGGGCCGGACTTCGTGAAGCAGGCGCTCGAAAAGAAGCCGGGGCTGCCCGTCTGGACGACCTCGCACGACTGGCGCAAAGGCGGCGTGGACTTCGCCCAGCACACGCACGCGCAGCTCTACAAGGTCGGCGTGAACGGCATCATCACCTGGCAGGTCAGCAAGAACCTCAGCGAATGGCGGCCCGCGCCGAAGAACCCCAACGCCGCCATCATGCAGCAAAAAGACGGCAGCCTCGCCCTCGCGCAACCCTATTATTTTCTGAAACAAATGAGCCGCGCCGGACAGCCTGGCATGTGCGTGGTGAAGGCGGAGAGCACCAGCGATGACGTGCGCGTGATGGCCTTCGCCAACAACGCCACGCCGCATCCCGATTCCATCGTCGTCATCAATGCGAGCGATGCCGAGCAGGTCTGCTCACTCACTGTGAGCGGCACGAAGACGACATCATGGAAAGCGCGCCGTACCACTGAATCCGGCGAGCACTGCATCAAGTTGCCGACGGTAAGTGATATTGCGAAGCTCATTCTGCCACCTCGCTGTGTGCTGTCTATATTCGCTCAATGAACCCGGCAGAGATGCCTGGCAAATAGTGAACCAGCAGAGATGCCTGGCAAATAGCCCGCGATTGAGCGGCTGAGCATCGTGTCGGGTGACGCGGCCTCGCCGCCCACGACAACGCCGAGCGCATTCGCGAGCGGCTGTCGCGTCGGTTGCAGGAGTTGAGGGAGGAGGCAGGCATGAGCAAATATGCGTTGACCAAGAGAGCAGGGGTAGCGCGGGACAAGGGGGCAGCGAAACCCTGATTGAGTTTGCGAAGTTTTCCGCTTCTACCAATAGCGTGCAATCGAAGACGGCATTCCTTCAATCCATTCAATCACCGAACCAATCGCAAAAACTAAACATCCCACGGACTCGCACGCCCTTTGATGAAAATCGCAAACGCTGGGCCTACACGCCGGAAGCGAATCGCGTCGGCGTCGCCATGCGGGAACTGTTGCCGGAGCAACGCGAGCTTGTCGTTGGCCTCATCGCCACCGCGCTCAGTCCCGCAGGCACGCAGGCCGTGCGCGACACCATGAGCGTCGAGCGTCGAGCGTCGAGCGCCGCATCGCCGTCTCACGCAACGGCGCACCACTCGGCCCCGAGGAATTTCATGTCAACGTCTTCGGCAAGCCCGATGCGAAAGGCGATTGGGCGTGGCGCGTGGAAGGCCATCACGTCGCGCTGAACTTCACGGTGCATGATGCCCGCATCGTCTCCGCCACACCCTTCTTCCTCGGCGCCTTCCCCGCGCGGAAGCCCGACGGCACGCGCCTGCTGGCGAACGAACAAGACCTGTCGCGGAAGCTGCTCGACTCCCTCACCGACGACCAACGCAAGTCCGCGCACATCGGTGACACGCTGCCCATGACGGTGATGACAAGCAATGCAGCGCAAGCCAAGCCGCTCGAACCTGCGGGCCTGAGCTTCACGCAACTCACCTCCGATCAAGGCGAACTGCTCCAGCGCCTCATCGCCACCTTCACGAATCGGCTCGCACCCAAGGCCGCCGAGTCCGCGCTCGCCCGCATCAAGTCCGGCGGCATGGACAAGGTGAGCCTCGCCTTCATCGGCGACGCAGCGAAAGACAAGCCAACTTACTGGCGCGTGCAAGGCGCGGACTTCATCATCGAATTCCTCCACAGCCTGAAGGACACCACGCACGTCCACACCGTCTGGCGCGACTTCACGCAGGACTTCGGGGCACACGTCATCGCCCCTGCCAACCAAGCCGCCGCTCCCGCCCGCACCGTCCCCACCATCGCGCAGACCTTCTCCACGCTCGACGCTAATCAAGACGGCGCGCTCACCGCCGACGAACTCGATCCCCAGCTCCGCGACCGCCTCATGCGCGCCGATGCAGATGGCGATGGCCGCGTGACCAAGGACGAAATGCGCGCGGCAAGGAAGCGCGCCGGACTGCCGACGGAATGACAACAAAAACGCCGGAACCTCGCGCGGGGTTATCTTTCAATAAGCTCCGTCCACATGATGGCCGACCGCAAGGCCGAAGAAGTCTCGATGAATGGAGGAAATGTGTCCGGTGAACAGACGAAAAAGAAATAAAGAGACGGACACTTTGGCCTCGCATCAACTCGGTGCATGTCGATGCGGAAAGTGTGAAGTGAGGCCAAACACCATGTTCAAACATCTTCTTCCGCAATGAAGGCATCCTGCGCCCGTAGTTGTTTTCACATTTCAACACTGAATTCCATCGATCCAATGAACTTTTCGGTTTTTTGCAGTGTGATCTCCACTCTATCGCGCGTGAGTGAACTTGCCGTCGGTTGGTATGTGGGCGCGCAGAAACTCGGGGTGAAGCTGGATGATACGCACAAAATAGTCTGAGCCCCTGCGCCCAGCGGTTCCAAAGATGGACCGCCCTGCCACAATCACTACATTTGTCGTTGACGCCTCACTACGAGTGTAGTATTTCCTTCGGCATCATGCAACCACCTGACATTTCCGAATCCGAATGGGCTGTGATGGAGGCGCTCTGGGAGGGTGCGCCACTGACGGCATCTGAGACCACCAAAACCCTGCGCCCCGCCATGAACTGGGCGGAGAACACGGTCCGCACACTGCTGACGCGGCTGGTCGAAAAGGGCGCGCTGAAGACGAGCGAGAACGCCAGCGGGACTCGTGTCTTCATTCCGGCGGTGAAGCGCGAGGCATGTGTGGGGGCGGAGAGTAAGTCCTTCATGCAACGCATTTTTCGCGGGGCGTCCAAACCGCTGCTCGTCCACTTCGCGCAGAATGCCAGGCTCACGCCGGAAGAGGTGCGCGAACTGAAGAAGATGCTCGACCAATCCCTCAAGAACCAAAGCTAAACCATCCAACCTATCCCATTATGAACACACTCGATTCCTTCCTCCTATGGCTGCTTTCCGCCAGCCTGCGGGCATCCGTGCTTGCACTCGTGGTGCTTGGCCTGCAGTT
>JBDNIB010000292.1:0-2666 GCA_041688535.1 Prosthecobacter sp. | reverse complement strand
CTAGCCCGCCGCCATCTCCCAACACTGCGGCAGCACATCAAGGAGGAAAACTGGCAGCAGGCGTCAGCGGCTCTGCGTGATGCCAGACGTTGGGCAGCGGATGATTCAGCCGTCATTCACGCCGCCTTGGAATTCGTCTCCGCCATCGGTGGTGATCCACGCAGCACCATCTCTCTCGTCCGGCAGTTAGAAGAAACCGGAGCCGCCACGTCCGCTGACCTAGCCTTGATGGGAAAGATGCATCTGAATCTCGGTGAAACCGACAAAGCCAAGGCCATCTACGCGCAGTTACCACCGTCCGCGCACGAGCAGCGGCCGAGCCTGGAACTGCACGCGGGCATCCTACAGGCCGATGGCTTTCTTGAACAGGCCACCGCAGCCCGACGCGCAGCGTTGCTGCTCAGCCCGGATGATCCCGGCAGCCTGCGGCAACTGGCCCGCATGGATCTTTCCAGCGCTAACCCCGCGATCCGCAGTGCCATGCGCGAGCGGCTTTGGCGGCTGGCACGATCCCCCGGCACCACGATTTCTCTCACCGCCATCGAGTTGCTGGCCGGTGGCAATGAACTCACCGTTCCGCAAGCCAATGAACTGTCGCAACTAGTCGAAACCTCGCTGACGACGCCTGACAGACGTGAAGCAGTCAGATTCACAGTGCTTTCCGCTCGGTTGCGCCTCAGCCCGCACCTGCGCACCGACTTCATTGATCAAGAAATCGCCCGCTGGAAAAATCGTCCCCCGGCGCAAACCACTCCCCTTGTGGCCTGGCTGGTGGAGGAGCGTGAATACGCATGTGTCCTGCGCATGGTTCCTGCCAAGACCGCCGCGATCTATACCGACCTCTTACCACACTATGTCAACGCCCTGCGCGGAGAGCAGCAATGGCAGGAACTCCGCACGTTCCTCGCTTCTGGTGGCATTGATTCCAGCTTCCCGGCGCAGCGCCGCCGACTCTGGCAGGCGGAGGTGCAGGCGCACTTGCAGCCCGACCTTGATCAAACACGCCAGACTCTGGCCCGTATCTATGAAGAAGCCGGACGCGGCGAGAATTTGGCCACCACCCTGCAGGCCGCCAATCTGGCTGAACAACTCAGCCAGTGGGATCTGGCGCAGAAATATATGCGGCCGTCGCCAACAAGCATGCTCACACCCGTCAGATCATGCCCGCCAAGATCTATCAAATGGCCGAATCTCAGCGCGACGGCCCCGGTATGCTTGATGCATGCACCCAATGGCTGGTGGCACAGCCCGACAATCTCCTGCTCCTGACGCAGAAACTTTATCTGCAATTCCTGCTGGGTATTGAACTCGAAACAGCCTGGCAACAGTTGCAAAACATCTCCCCGCCCGAGGCCCTGTCTCACCCCGACCGACTGTATGTGTGCCACGCCCTCTCCGCCTACCGTCACGGGCAGCTCGACTCGGTGCATGACGCGCTATCCCATGTCACCAAGCCCGCAGCTCTCCCCGCCGGCGAGCGCACCGTGTATGCCGCTTTGCTCAAACTGACCGGTGGCGCTGTCGGCACGGCTTTCCGTCTGGTCGAACGTGTTCCCCCATCGCTGTTGCTGCCGGAGGAAGAAGTCTTTCTCCGGCGGGCGCTCTGAGCCAATATCAGCCCAGCGCCGCGATCACCTCGATCTCCACCAGCGCTCCCAGTGGCAATCCGGCCACCGCCACCGTCGAGCGCGCCGGTTTGTGGCCTGCAAACGCCGCCTCATAAAGCGGGTTCACCTGCGGAAAATCGGCCATGTTTTGCAGAAACACCGTCGCCTTCACCACATCGCTCATCTTCAGGCCCTGCGCCTCCAGCAGCGCACGGATGTTTGCCAGCACCTGCGTCGTTTGGCCTTCCACATCCTGCGCCACGATTTTCCCCACCGCCGGATCAATCGGGATCTGGCCGGAGCAGAACAGCAAACCGCCCTGCTTCACCGCCTGCGAATAAGGCCCGACCGCCGTCGGCACGTTGGGAGTGTTGTTGATGAGTTCCATGCTGTTTTCATAACGATCCGTGACAGCGATTCAAGCTTCGATGCTGCAACGTGTGTTTTGTAGTTCCGGCTTTAGCCGGTTCAGAACCGCCTGAAGGCGGGACTGCATAACATTCACGGCCGCGTCTCCTTCAGCCCACGCGCTTTATCAAGGAGCTGCAAAAACTCGCCGCGATAGCCCAGCTTGTCCGTGCCTTTGCCAGCCAGCGCGAGCTTGCGCACCGTTTCCCAGCTCAGCGTGCCTTGATAGCTGGAATCACGCAGCAGCAGGCCGAAACCGACCACGGCAGCGCTGAATTTGAACTCCTCGCTGCTCGCGGTCAGCGTTTTGCCTTCATCCTTCGTCGGCACTTCGATCAGCTTGCTCGCCATCCCTTCCGGCTCCTTGTAGCGCAGCTTCACGGTCATCATCTCACCGCTCTGCGCCGCCTCTGCGAGCTTCACCGACGCTGCCGCAGCCGTTTGATATTTCAATCCGTCCACCAGGGGGCGTGGCTCGGCTCCGGGCGGCAGATTTGTCGGCACGATCTCATACAAGGCCACCACGCTGTGGCCTGCGCCGATCTCACCCGCGTCCTTTGCATCATCATTGAAGTCCTCCTTCGCCAGCAGCCGGTTTTCATAACCGATCAGGCGATAGCTACGCACGGCGGCTGGATTGAACTCGACCTG
>JBDNIB010000291.1:0-9874 GCA_041688535.1 Prosthecobacter sp. | reverse complement strand
GCTGCGCTGGATGGCGCGCATGGCCTCGTTCCAGCGGGCTTTGCGGGTCATGTGATGGATTTGATCTTCCATCTTGGCGGCACGGGTGTCTTCTTCGCGGGAGTAGTTGAAGACGCCAGCGCGTTCGAACTTGGTGTCTTCGATGAACTGGAGCAGCTCATTGAAGTCGGCCTCAGTCTCGCCGGGGAAGCCGACGATGAAGGTGGTGCGGATGGCGATGCCGGGGATGCCTGCGCGGATGCGCTTAATGAGATCGCGGATGTAAGCGCCGTCGGTTTCGCGCTTCATGAGGCTGAGCATGTTGTCGCTGATGTGCTGCAGCGGCATGTCGATGTAACGGGCGACCTTGGGGCTTTCGGCGATGGCCTGGATGAGATCATCGCTCCAATGCGCGGGATGCGTGTAGAGCAGGCGAATCCAGAAATCGCCTTCGATCTTGTTCAGCTCGCGAATCAATGAGGATAGCGATTCGCCTTTGCTCGAATCCACGCCGCTGCGGGGTTTCGGCCGTTCCTCGGTCCACTTGTCCATGCCGAAATAAGTAGTGTCCTGGGAGATGAGATTGATCTCCTTCACGCCGCTGGCGACGAGTTGCTGGGCTTCTTTGATGATGCTCTCCTGCGTGCGGCTGCGGTGGCGGCCGCGAATGCGCGGGATGATGCAGAAGGAGCAGGGATGGTTGCAGCCCTCGGCGATCTTGATGTAGGCCATGTGCTGCGGCGTGAGGCGGAAGCGCGGCGTGTCGTAATCGGGGATGTACTGCGGCGAGCGGGTGACGTGGTTTTCCTGCTCGTGCGTCTTGGTGCCCATGAGCTTTTGGATGATCGGGGCGACTTGGGTGATCTGGTCGAGACCGATGAAGGCGTCCACTTCGGGCATCAAACCGGGCAGTTCCTGTGAGAAACGCTGCGAGAGGCAGCCGGCGACGATGATTTTTTGCCGCGCCCGCTTTTTGGAGCCGGCACGCTGGTCCACCGCATCATGCACCGCGCCCACGCTCTCCTTTTTGGCCATGTCGATAAACGAGCAGGTGTTCACGATGAGGACATCCGCAAGTTCAGGCTCGGGCGTCATGACCATGCCCGCCTGCTGGAGGTGGCCGATCATGATTTCAGAGTCGATGAGGTTTTTCGCGCAACCGAGGGAGACGAGGCCGACTTTGATCATGGGGCGCGGATGTTAGCGCCTTTGCGGCGATGGAAAAGGAGAAAGATGGCAAGCGGCAAGCCGGGCAAAGCCCCAACTGCCCCCATGACACGCCGTCACGCGATTCACTAATCGTTCGCCGAAAGAAGCGCAAAGCCGATCAGGCCACCAGTTCGGGCACCTGCTGGGATGAGCGGCTGGCGCTGAGATCGAAGCCACGTTCAGCCTCCTGTGGCTTCTGCACGGCCTTGGCGAGCGCCTTGCTGAGGCCGTCGAGCGAGTAGGGCTTCAGCATGATGTCCACCGGCGGAGCATGGCCCTGGCTGAGGACCATGAACTCATCAGGATCAATGACGAAGCCGCTGCACACGACGACTGGTACCAGATTGCCAGCGGCACGCAGTTGCTTGAAGGTGTCGCGGCCGGAGTGCTTGGGCATGTAAATGTCGAGCAGGACGGCGTCGATCTTTTCCCCGCCTTGCAGGATGATGTCGAGCGCCTGCTGGCCGTCGCTGGCCTCCAGCACGCGGTAGCCGAGGAAACCGAGCATGTTCATGGCGATGGAGCGCACCGGGGTCTCATCATCGACGACGAGGATGGTGGTCTGGCCACCGACGGGGGCGTTGATGGCGGGACCGCTGTCCACCGGAACCTCTTCTTCCTGCTCAGGATTGAGCACGCGGGGCAGGAACACGCGGAATTCGCTGCCACGACCGACCTCGCTGTCGAACTCGATCCAGCCACCATGCTCGCGCACGATGTCCTGGGCGGTGGAAAGGCCGAGCCCGGTGCCCATGCTGCCGCTTTTCGTGGTGAAGAAGGGTTCAAAGACGCGCAGCCGGTCCTCTTCGGAGATGCCATGGCCATTGTCACGCACGACGAGCATGACGAAGTCGGAGGCTTCGTTGCTTTGGCTCGTCTTTGCGGGCATGCGATGAGTGACGTTCTCGATGGCGATTTCGATGACGCCTTTGTCCGCAGGCAGGGCGTCACGAGCATTGAGGCAGAGATTGAGCATGACCTGCTCGACCTGGGTGGCGTCCGCTGTGATGTAGGAGGCATCCATGCCGCCACGCATCTGAATGGTGACACGCGGATCGACGCTATGCTTGAGCAGGTTCTGCACGTCGGCGAGCAGGCGCTTGAGGTTGGTGGTCTTGCGGATGGAGGTGCCCGTGCTGCGGCGTGAGTAGCCGAGGAGCGATTTGACGAGCTCCGCTGCACGGGTGGTGGCGTGGTTGGCATTCTGCAGCTTGTCACGCACGCCGGCCTGGTTGGACGCCGGAGTGAGTTCGGCGAGGGTGAGATTGCCACGGATGGCGGTGAGGAGATTGTTGAAGTCGTGGGCGATGCCACCGGCCAGCATGCCAATGGTGCCCATCTTTTGCGATTCACGGAGCTGATTTTCCAGCACCCGCATCTCCGAACGGTTTTTGACGATGTAGATGCGACCGATGATCTCGCCGGCATCCGTGCGCATCGGGCTGGTGCGCAGGGTGAACACGCGGCCGTCGTTGGCGATCAGCGGCGGGGTTTCATCCTGGCCGTCCAGGCTGGCGGAGGTTTTCTCGATCCATGCTGAGATGATGGCCTGTTCTTGGAAGCGTTCCTTCAGCGCGTGGAGCAGACGTGATGAGTCGCGTCCGGCGAGCTCCTCCACCGGCTTGCCCAACACATCATCCAATTTGGAGTTTGACGCGATGATGGAACCCTGGGCATCGACCACCAAAACACCCTCATCACTGGCGGCGAAGAGTCCCTGCAAGGCGGTGAACGCCTCGCGCAGCAAGCGCTCGGCATTGAGCAGGCGCTGGGCGGTCTGGCAGGCGTGCTGTTCGGCCGAGTTGAGCGCCTGGCGCTGCTTGGCAAAGATCATGTTGATGTCGCAGCGCAGCTTCCAGAAGTCGGCGGGCAGCCATTCGGCGGATTGGGCGTCCGGCGGCACACCACGAAGGACGGCGGTGGTGCCTTTCATGACAGCGGTGGTTGGTTTGAGCAGCCAGCCGGAAATCAGGTAGGCGGCAAGGAACACCCCCCCGCCGAGCAGGACCCCAGTGAGGCCGAAGAACCAGTCGAGCGGCTGGTCCATCATGCGAGTGGCGCCTATGGCCGGCAAGAAGCCGAAAAGCCAGAGCGGGAACAGAATGCGTAGTCGCAGGGAATTCATGGCGTGGGAGGTACGGTTGGTTCGGGTACGAGATCAGTTTTCAGGAAGTGTGGCAGGTGCGGACGAACGGCTGGCGATGCGGTGCATGCAGTGCTCGACAGCGGCATTGAGATGATTTTCCAGCCAGACCTCGATTTCACCGCGCAGTGTGGCGAGTCCTGCCTGCGCCGACTGCCCGCCCTGGGGAATCCGCTGCTCCAGCCGGTCCAGTCGGTCACTTAAGGCACTGACGCTCATGGCAATCCCAAAGACATCGTTACGGATCTGCTCGGTCTGCGCCGCCCAGTCAGGGTCGGCAGGAGAGGCCGTCTGACTGCCGAATGCGCGGCGTTGTCCGCAAAGCGCAGTGTTTCAGAGGGGGTGTCAAACGGTTGTGCGATCTCAAACGAACCGGTGGAATGTGGATTCGTCGAGGCCGTGGACGGACGATGATCTGAAACCAAGCGTGGCTCATCTATCACCCCTCGAAATGCTGCATCGATCATCGGCGGCGTAAATGCCTGCCTCGAAACCCCTAGCAGCGGCTCAATACTGACATGCCCAGGAGCAAACTGCATGACCTTCTCGACCGAAGGGCCGTCTCCGTCACCGGTTCCGGCAGGCGTTTCGCCTCCAAAACTCTGGCGTTGAGTTGAGAATGAAAATGGTAAAGGTATGTGTGGAATCAGGTAGTATTCATAATTTTAACAACATTAACAATAAATTCCATAATTATTATTGAATAATTTGATCACGCGTCTTCGCTGTGAATCAGATAAGTTCGGATTTTCACTTGTTGCATCAGGCTGGCCAATCCGATTCAACCCATTGATCTACAATATTTTAATAAATCTTGAATCGGTGGCATTTTGAGCAAAATGTCCATGTGACGTGCCTTAAAATGCGGCTGATTAAATTCATCCCTGCGCAAACAGCGACGCCTTGCGTCCGGTGGCACCCGTGTCTAACCTCGCCGCCACATGGACGAACGCATCACTCAACGCTTGGATGAACATCTGGCCGCCCAGGGTCTGCGTCGCACCAAGCAGCGGGATGTCATCGTTGAGGCCGCTTTCGCCACGGACGACCACTTCAAAGCCGAAGAATTGCTGGATAAAGCCCGCAAGCTCGACGGCAGCGTGTCACGGGCCACCGTTTATCGCACCCTGACTCTGCTGGTAGAGTGCGGCCTGCTGCGCGAGGTCGATCTGGGACGTGACCAGACTTACTACGACCCCAATTTTCTCGACAAACCCCAGCACAACCACCTGATCTGTCTCGACTGTGACCGGGTAGTGGAGTTTGAGGATGAGCACACCGCGTTGCTGCACGACTGCATCACCCGGCGGCTCGGCTTCCAGCCCAGCATGAAAAGCATGCGCATTGAGGCCCATTGCGATGAGCTGAGCCGTCTCGGCAAATGCCGTTTTCGCGACACCCTACTGGCAGCCGCAGGTTAAAAAACGGCGGCGCTCACACTCTGCGCCAGCGCTGGAACGTCTCGATCGCCTCATACTCGGCCAGTCCGAGTGCATCATAGAGTCGGGCATTTTCCCGATTCGTCTCTGGAGCCTCTTTTTCCAGCGAAGATAGCGCCCCGTAACGGGACAGGGCGTTCGACTTGCGCTCAATCTGGAGCGGGCTCATCGGAATGGCCATGTCAATCTCGTGCGGCTCCAGCGCGCGCTCCTTGCCACAGTACAGCCACACACTGCATGAACCGGCGAACTCCTCACCCGCGCAGCCTTGCAATGCTGCCACCAACAGTCTGAAACAAATGCCGGAGACGCTCGAAGGATCGGCTGCGTCACCGGTGATGTAGATTTGATGCGGCTTGTGGTCCTGCAACAGACGCACCAGGGCAGCCACATCCGCCTGCGTGCTCTTGAAACGGCGGTAGCGCCCCTGTTCGTAGAACGGCAAATCCACAAACGTGACACGATCATTGGCCAGGCCCACCGTATGCGCGGCATCGCGCAGCTCACCGCGTAAAATGAGTCCCTTGAGCTGCCGCAGCAGTGGCGGGTCTTCGCCAAACTCCCCTTTCGCCTCCAGCAAGGCCAGCGCCTCACGCGCATAGGCCACCTGCGGTCCCCAGGCATCCGGTTTGGCCGCGTTGGAGGCCAGTTCCAGCAGTGTTTCGGCAAATTTGTCCGCCTCGCTGTCCGGCACCCGCAGACTGCCCGAAGTGAGCGAAATCAAGCGCACATCGTGGCCCTGCTCGATAAGCCGGTCGATCGTGCCGCCCATGCCCACCACTGCATCCTGCGGCTCCGGGCTGAACACTAGGCAGCGCTTCGGGTACGGCCGCGCCCGCTCGGGGCGGTAGGTGTCATCTTCGTCAGGTTTGCCGCCCGGCCAGCCGGTGATCGTGTGCTGGAGCTGATTGAAGATGCGGATGTTCAGCTGGTAGGCCGGACCTTGCTCGGAGAGCAGGTCGGAAAGGCCGTTCTCATTGTAGTGCTCGTCCACCAGCTTCAAAATAGGCCGCTGAATCTTGAACGCCTGCCACACCATCGCCCGCCGCGTCTCACGCGGCGTCCATGACGCCGGCCCCACGAGCCACGGCAGCTTCATCCGCGTCAGTTCGCGGGAGGCACCGTGGTCGATGAAAAACCGCGCATCCGGGTGATCCTGCAAGAACGAGGCCGAAATCGCCTCCGTCGTCGGTCCTTCGACCGCTTTGGCCACCATCACAGCCTTGTTTTCGCCCCAAGCCATCAGTACGAGCTTTTTCGCGCGCAGGATGGAGCCCACCCCCATCGTGATCGCAAAATGCGGCACGTTCTGCTCGCCACGGAAGTCGCTCGCCGCGTCCTGGCGCGTCACGCGGTCCAGGGTGATGCGGCGGGTTTGCGAGTCCCGGCTGGAACCCGGTTCGTTGAAGCCGATGTGGCCAGTCCGGCCAATGCCCAGAATTTGCAAATCAATGCCGCCCGCCGCCTCGATCTTCTCCTCATACTGGCGGCAATGCGCAAACACCTGGTCCCCCGGCACCGTGCCGCTCGGGAGATTGATGTTCGCCTTCGGGATGTCGATGTGATCGAAAAGCTGCTCCGCCATGAACATCGCGTAGCTTTCCGGGTGGTCGGCACCCAGGCCGTAGTACTCGTCGAGATTGAAGGTGATGACGTTCTTGAAACTCAGCCCGGCCTCCTGGTGCAGCCGGATCAACTCCCGGTAAAACGGCACCGGCGTCGATCCTGTCGCCATCCCCAACACCGCAGGCTTGCCCGCCTTGTTTTTCGCTTCGATCAGTTCCCGCACCTCCTGCGCTAGCGCTTTAGCCGCCTGCGCGGAATCGGGATAAATGGCGGTCGGAACCTTTTCGTAAGCTTCAGCGGGAGGGCGAATGGACATGGCGGTGGGTTGGAAGTCACCGAAGAGAACGCGGATTACCGCTCACGCAACCCGCTTTCCACCAACAACGGCCATCGCAGACAGCTCTCCTTCACTATTTGCCTGGCTTTTTTCTCGGCTTGATTCCACTAGTGCAGGGTGATGAAACTAGACGAAGTCAAAACAGGGGAATGCGCGAAATTTTATCGCACGTGCGGATAGAGGATGAGGTAGAGGATCTCCATCGACCAGACAAACGCCCAAGTGAGCGCCACTGCGACAAGCGTTCCTGCCAGCCAGAGCAGGCAACGTCCCGGGCTGCCCCAGGCCTTTCCCCAAAATGCCCGCACATAACTCTCTGCCGCAGGCCCGAGGGTGTAGAATACATTGGCCGTCACACCGAAGGCAGCCACGCTGCCCCAGTAGCCAAGCAACGCTTGATCGATCATCGTCTCCCGAAGGTCCCAGGACCAAATCAACCCCAGCACCAACAGCAGCGCATTGTGAACCAGCCGCCCCCACTCCCACCATACGAGCGCCTGGTGTAAGTCTCTGATTCCTTCAGGTAGCGATTTCATCGAATTAGCGGAGAACAGTCGGCAGCCTAGGTTTCAACTGGAGATGCGACCCCGCCTGTTTACCAGCTATTTCGCTTCACTCCAAATCCAGTTCCGGCTTGAAATCGGCGGCGTGATACGAGCTGCGCACCAGCGGGGCGCTGGCGACATGGCGGAAGCCTTTTTTCAGGGCGATCTGCTTGTAGTTCTCAAACGTGTCCGGGTGGATGTAGTCGATCACGGGCAGATGCTGCGCGGAGGGGCGCAGGTATTGGCCCAGGGTCAGCACGGTCACATCATGCCCGCGCAGGTCGTCCATTGCCTGGAACAACTCCTTCTCCGTCTCGCCGAGACCGAGCGTGAGGCCGCTCTTGGTGGCACAATTCGTGCCCAGTTCCGCCGCCATCGCTTTCGCACGTTTCAGCACATGCAGGCTGCGGTGATACTGCGCCCGGCTGCGCACCAGCGGGGTCAGGCGTTCCACGGTTTCAAGGTTGTGATTGAAGATGTGTGGCTGTGCTTTCATCACCACTTCGAGCGCGTCGTCCTTGCCGTTGAAGTCGGGCACGAGGATTTCAATGGTGATCGTCGGCACGGCTTCACGCACGGCCTCGATGGTGCGGGCGAAATGCTCCGCGCCGCCGTCCTTCATGTCATCCCGTGCCACAGCGGTGATGACGATGTGGTTCAAACCCATGCGCTTGGTCGCTTCGGCCACGCGCTGCGGCTCATCGGCCTCCAAGGCAAAAGGTTTGGCCGTTTTCACCGCGCAAAAGCCGCAGGCCCGCGTGCAGCGGTCACCGGCGATCATGAACGTGGCCGTACCCTGGCTCCAGCACTCCCAGCGGTTCGGGCATTGCGCTTCCTCGCACACCGTGTGCAGCTTCAAATCGGTGATCATCCCCTTGGTGCTCCAGAACTTCGGGTCACGCGGCAGCGTCACACGGATCCAGTCCGGTTTCTTGTCACGGTGCAGGGCGGGGTCGAGCTTGGGGGTCATGGGCGTTTGGAGGCAGCATGAATTGCCCAAATGGGGGGGGATTGCAACGCGTTTGGGCATCCTGGCCCGCGCCGGGCATCAGTTCCCGAACAACGCTCTGCGTTTGGGCGGGGCGGCAGGGGTCGTCGAAGGTTGGGCAGGGGAGCCACCGATGCGCTGGGCGTCACGCAACTCCGTAGCCGTGGGCGGTTTGCGGTCGTCCTTGTTGCCGCCGCCAAAAATGCGTGGCGACCATTGGGCGTCACCGATGGTGCCTGACCCCTTGTAGCCGAGCAGCTTGGTGACGGGAAACAGCACCAACCCGGTGAAGCCGCGCACGCTGACCTCGGCATTGAAGTCGATGTCGTCACGGATGAAGTCGATGTTACCTGCCGATTTGATGCGGAAGGAGGCGGTGAGCGCCTCAATGTCCTTCGTGACGATGAAGCCGTTCGAGACCTCATAGGTGCATTTGGCCTCCTTGGCGACGTTGTAGCCCTTGATGGGCGAGGGCAGGATGGCACCGATGACGGGCGTGAGCGGCCCCAGCACCGGCAGGGCCAAGAGGTTACCATTGAGAATGTACAGCACGCCGCCGCCTTTGAGCGCCTTCCAGTCGTCCATGCGGCCGGTGAATTTGAAGTGTCCGGTGATGTCGCCCTCACTTTCATTGCCAGGGGAGTACACCTGGGCAAAACGCTGGTAGCTGATCGCGCTCATGCGCAGCTCACCGTCATAGGGATTGGGATCGCGGTTTTCATTCAAGCCGCCCCTCAGGGTCATGCCGCCGCCGAGCACCTTGGCGGCGATGTCGAAGCGTATCGCACCGCTGCGATTGTGTACGTCCGCGCGTACATCTTCAAACGGCAGTTTCTCGCCAAACACCTCGTAGGGGAAGCGACCCGCCTGCACGTTTACATCATAGCTCGTCACCTCGGGGGCCAGATTCACCGCGCCTTTGGCACGCAGGGTGTCGCCAAACAGGCGGCCTTTGATGTCAAAGTTCAGCACGTCACCGACCACATGCACCTCGCCATCAGGCGCGTTGATCGGATAGTCCTCGTTCCAGAGAACGTAATGCGCACCGCCGACGGGATTGCGAAAGACGGCCTTGTAATCATTGAACTTGGGATTGCCACGATAGCTGATGGAGCCGTTGACGCTGACCTCCGTGCCGGCGGAAAAGCGGTAACGGGCCAAGTTATCCGCCAGCTTCGGCGCGAAGGCGCGCACGATGCCCGCCGCGTCGGCCTCCGACTGGACGTTCACCAGCCGCAGCCACTTGGCGTCATCGTCATCATTGACGAAAACGAGATCCGCCGTCGCCGGTCCGTCTGCGCGTCGCACCCGCACGTTGGCGTAGTTTTGAATATCGCCGAGCAGAGCTAGGTCCAGCTCGGCGGATTCAAACGGCACGCCTTTGTAGCTGAAATGACGCAGCTCCCCGTGGCCGGAACTGGGACACTCACGCAGATTGGTCGAAGGACCGGCGCAGGCAAGATGAAAGTCAATGTGGGAGCTGTCATCGAAGCCGAAGCGCTGGATGATCTCGCGCGTCTTCGCCTGCGGCACAAAGGGCAGGAACACATTCGGGTCCATGCGCAACACGAGGTCGTATTTGAAGCCCTGCTCGCGGTGGTTCATCAGGTTCAACGCTAGGCTGCCGGACTTATGCTTCAGCAGAAGGTCGCGCACAAAGATGCCCTC
>JBDNIB010000290.1:0-6079 GCA_041688535.1 Prosthecobacter sp. | reverse complement strand
GTTGCCGCCGGTGATGATGGCGCGGACGGTTTTGAGGTCAGCGAGGCGCTTCAGGAAATCGAAGTAGAGGGCGACGGCGTCCTGCGGCGGGTTCGCGGCATCGAAGACATCGCCGCTGAGCAGCAGCGCGTCGATTTTCTCGCTGCGCAGCGTGTCGATGAGCCAATCGAGAAAGGCGGCATGCTCCGGCAGGCGGTCGCGCTCGACCAGGCGTGCGCCGAGATGCCAGTCTGCGGTGTGGAGGATGCGCATGCGTGTGAGTTAGCGAAGACGGGCGCAAAGGAAACGGGTTTGAGCGGGAATCTCGCTGGTTTTGTCCGCGTGCGACGATGGACGGAACCCCGTTGGGGTTCGCCCTTGAGCGAAACCCAGGGTTGTGCCAACCCTGGGTTGCATGACGCAAGCCCGTTGGGCTAGGTGGAGATCCGAACTACTTGAAGTCAGAGCCAGCCGATGGGTGCTCAGTTCCGGTTCAGCAGGCTGCGGACCTCTTCTTCGGTATAGGCGCTTTTTTTGCCGTCTTTGCGATCATTGTAGTTCTCAATGATGAGCGGAGACTTGGGCCTGCCTTCGGCGCGGGTGAGGGCGTTACCGGTTTTGAAGGCGTCGCCGGAGCCACCGAATGCGGAGGTGGCATCGCGGGACTGCATGCCGCCGAATCGAGACTGATCGGTTTTGAACAGGGAGGTGTCCGCCTGCTTGCCGCCGAGCGAGTAGGTCATGTCGGCGGCTTTGGACCGCGATTTGACGAACTGGCTTTGACCGGCCTTGAACTGCTTCTGTCCAGCGTAGGAATTGGCACCGGTGAAGCTTTTCGAGTTATGCGTCTGCCGTTGAAGATAAGCGCCAGTGCCACCCTTCCCGTTTTTGGGTTCGGTGATGTATTTTTCAAACTGGCTGCGCCGACTTTCGTCCGGCTTCTGCATGGAGCGCTGCTCAAGCTTCATGTCCGCGATATTTTTGGTCTTTTTCTTCTGCTTGCTGGCGCATTGGCACAGCATGACGCCAGCGCTGAGGCAGAGCAGAAGGCGTGCGAGGTGGTTCATGGCTGGGGAGTGGGCGCGGTGGTCTGGCGCGTGAGGAAGAGGATTTCCTGCCGCACCGCGCTGGGCAGGTGGAATTTGGGCAGCTCGGCCGCGACTCCGGCCAGTCTGCCCCAGCTTTGGTAGAGTTCAAAGACGAGTTTCGCCGCCTCATCTGGCAGCGCCCAGTTCATGCGCAGCAAAAACGCCTCCGCTGCTTCGAAATCACGCTGACGAACGAGAAAGCGCGTATGGGCGGCAAACAGCTCCGGCTGCAAGGCGGCGGTGCCTGCGAGACGCTGCAAGGCCACCTCAAACAGCTCGCGTGCCAGCCCCGTGTGACCGGTCTCCTCCAGCGCCAGCGCCCAATCGACGGAGCCGAGCGCCCATTCGGCCGTCTGTGAGCCACCGGGGAAGGCTAGGCGCAGCCGTTGGCTAAACAGCTCGCTCACGGCGGCCTCATCCTGCCTGGCATGCGCCACGCGCACAGCCAGCGGCAGCTTACGGCCCTGCTCGCGCAAAGTTGGGATGCCCGCGACGATTTCGCAGGCCTCCCAGGCCCAGACGGCACGGTCCTGCCGCAGCATGGCCTCGGCGGCGAGTTCGATGCAAACGCGGTCTTTTTCCTCGGCCTTCAACCAGGCGGTCCTGAAATCCGCCAGCGCCTCCTGCGGCAAGGTTTTGGTGAAGGCGCTGAGCGCCAGCGCCGCGAGCGGCCGATCCGCGCCTGCGCGTGACTCGGTGCGCAACACGGCAGTCCAGCCTTTGACCGGCTGCTCCTGTAGCCAAGCGTGCAGATTTTTGAGCGTGTCACGATCCCGCGTGGTGGCGCGAAACAACGCGGCGATCTGCGCCCGGCCGCGTTCCGGCGTCCACTCCTTGTCCAAGGCCAGCACCTTGAGCTGCTCCAGCCGCAGGGTGAAGCGCTCATGGTCGCCTTTGAGCGTGCGCTCCGCCTGAGTGAGCAGGCTGAGCGCCTCCTCGGCACGCGCTTGCTGGCGCAGGCCCGTCGCCAGTGCGACGACGCATGGCAGTGACTTGCGCTCCACGCACAGCGTCATCAGCTCATGCACCTCATTCCACGCGCCGGTGGCCGTGGCGATCTGGCAGCGCAGCTTCAGCACGTCCTGGGCGATCGTGTCGAGCGGTTCCGCCAGCGGCATATCACGCAGGACTTTCAGCGCCGCCTGCGGCTGGGCGAGGCGCTGTAAAATCTGGCCGCGATGCAACCCCGCCTCCACATCGAGATCGCTGCCGCCCTGATCATTGGCGACGTAGGCGGCGTGCATGCGGTCCCAGGCAGAGAGCGCGGCCTGGTCATTTTTCATGCGTTCATGCAGCAGACCGAGCTCACGCAAATACGAGACCTCATGCGGGCGGCGGCGCTCCAGCACACGGGAAAAATTTTCCAGGAAGCCGCGACGACGCAGCTCGTCCAGATTGAAACCCCAGGCGAGAAACATGGCGTGCTTTTCACGCAGTGTGTCATCGCCGAGCGCCGGGGGTTTGAGCGGCGGCTCGGCCACCAGCAGTTGTAGCGCAAAGCTCAGGCCCGGCTCGATCTCCTTCGCGTTCTCACTCACACGCAGCAGCCATTGCGCATAATCAGGATTCGACGGCGCACGTTCCGGGAGCAGGCGATAGACGCTGATCGCCTCGCGCGCCATGCCCGCCGTCTCCAAGCGACTGCCCAGATTGCCAAGCGTGTCCACCGAATGCTCCGTGCGCAGGTCCACCGCCGCCAGATGCTCGCGGATCAGCCGCAACCGCGTGGGATAATCCACCCCGCGCAGCCTGCCGAGTAGCTCGCTGATGCGCCATTCGCCGAACTCCGAATCCGAGCGCGGCCCCAGCATGCTGCTGCCATGGCGTGATGCGATGGTGTGGTTCGCGCCGTTCACCACACCACTGAGGCCCTGCTGCGTCAGCAGCGCCTGAATTCCCCGCGTTTCCTCCCACAGGCTGCGCAAATGCAGCGGCTCCTCGTAGCGCGACGAACCCTGCGGCAGCAGGCTGCCCTTGGACTCCGCCATCTCACGCTGCGCGAGAAATGGCCCGGCCAGAAACCGGCCCAGTGTGGCCGCGCCTTGCTGCTCCGCGCCCGCGAGACCGGTCACCGTCGCCTTGCGGATCGCGGTCATCGCGGAGGGCCGGGTGCGTTGCAGCCGGAGCCACGCCGCGCGCAGGGTTTCCTCGCGCTGCTGCTGGGATGCGGCCATGCGGCTGAACGAGGTGAGGCTCAGCAGAAACGGATCATAGCTCATGCGGTAGCTTTCCGCCGCCACTGGCCCCGTTACCGCCTTCTCCAAATACTGCCGCGCCAACTCCCAGCGCTCCGCGCTTTCGGCGATGCGGGAGAGAAACAGAGCGTATTCAGTCTCCATCTCAGGCGCGTTGCGCGGCAGACTTTCACCCAGCGCCAGCGCCTCGTCATAGCGCTGCTTGTCCCGCAGCTTGCTGGTCAGCTCCACGATCACCGAATTACGCAGCACGCGGGAGCCACCCAGTCGGCGCAGCTCCTCCGTGCGGTAGCGGAAGTCCGGCACGTCCACCAGCATGGAAGCACCGGCATGCAGCAACTCGGCGCGCGCTTTCAGCACCTCCGGCGACCAGCCTTTCTCCCCTGCCCACTCCACCGCCGCCGCCATGCCGCCACTACGCAACGTCAGCCACAGGAAGCAGAACTGCGCCTCCAGCTTGCTCGTGTCCGGCAGGATTTTTTTCAGCACCTCACGAAACTCCACGCCAGCACCGGCATAATACAGCGCCCACAGTTTTTCGACCGCGTTCGCCTTCGCGCCCTCGCCCCACAGCTTGATCCAGGCGCTCAAAGCCGCGCCACCGCTGGCACGCCGCAGCTTTGCCAGTTCCTCAATGGCCCGCAGCCGCACCATGGCGCTGTCTTCAGGCAACTCGGCAAATTCCGCGCGTGGCTGGCCCAAAAAGGCGCGCAGCGTATCCATCTCCTTGCGCTCCAGCCCAGGCACGAAATCCAGCAGCGCCGCCAAATCTCCCGTGGTCACGCCACCACCGCTGCGCCGCGTGTCCGTCAGCGGCAGTGGAGCACGCACGCCGCTCATCGCATATCCTGCCGCCTTCGCCGGAGCCGCCAGCACCGCCTGTAGGTGCTGCTCCGCCGCCGCCGTGTCCGCGAAGCGCAGGCACTTCAGCGCCAGCCGCAGCCGCGCCCGACCATCCCACGAGCGCACCCGCGACATCTGCTCATACACACGCAGCTCCGCTTCGTCCTGCCCGGTGCCTTGATAATACTTCGCCAGCTCCTCCAACGCCGTCGCATCCTGCGAAAAGCGGCTTTCCAACCGCCGCCGCACGCGGTCCGCCTCGGTGATTTGAAACGTCTGCTCCAGCAGCTCCACCAATCGACGTGACTCCGCCGCGACCTCCTTCGGCGGGGCCGCAGCGGCGATCTGTTTTTGAAAATAAATCGCCGCCTTCAAGTCCGCCACCTTCAACGCCGCGTCACGCAGTTGGTCCAGCGAGAACGGCGTGTCCGGCGCGGTGTAATACGCCTGTTTCATGCTGGCAAAGGCCTTCACATGATCCCCGCCGCGCTCAAACACCTGCGCCAGCGCCTCGTGGTAAAAGCCGTCGAACGGATGCCGCTGCGCGCGCTCCAGCAGCGCGCGTTCCAGCAGCTTCAGGCGGTCACGCGCCACAATGGGTGCCAACTCGCCGCCGCTGGCGTCTGAAAATGTTAGGCGGTCGATACAGCGCCGCAGCACCTCGCGGCGGCGCTTCACCTCCGTCTCGCGCTCCAGGATCTGCACCTGCACCTCCACATGCGCCGCGATGCGGTGCTGCCGCAGCAGGATGTCGGCGTAATTTTCCAGCAGCGGCAGCGCTGCCGGACCTTCCACACGCTGCACCGCCTGCTGCCAGAGCTTGAGCGCATCCTCCGCCCGCCGTTGCAGGAAATAAATCTGCGTCAGAGCTGACAACAACTGTCCCGACTCCGGCAGCTCACGGTACACCCGCTCCAACAACTTCGCCGCCAGTACGCCCGGCAGTGCCGGTGGCGCATCGCTGACCCAGCCGGGACTGTCCTTCTCCGCCTCCACCCGCCGTTCTGTCTCCATCAACTGCTCCGCCAGCCGCAGCGTGTAACGAACGCGGCCACCGGGGTCCAGCTCTGACAACCGCTGCAACTGCCGCTCCATCAGCGCGAAATTTTCATCCGCCTGCGCCAGATCCAGCTTCAACTGCTCCACCACCAACGACACCGGCCGTTGCCGCTGCGTCAGTGGATCAAACTCCAGCCGATGCAGCATGTCGTAGGCTGCGTCCAGTTGATCCGTCCGCAGCGTCCACCAAGCAGCGCGAAACAGGGCTGCCTGCGCCGCCGCCGATTCCGCGCCAGCACTTTTCGCCGCCGCGCTCACCTGTTTGGCAAACTCCGTCAGGCGCTCCGGCAGTTTGGCACGTTTCGGGCCATCACCTTCATCACTGGCAAAGCCGGTGCCGGTGAACGCGTCCGGCAGCTTGAACTCGCCGTTCGTGCTGGGTTTCGCCGCCGTTTTCGTGTCGCCCATGAGGATCGAATACAGCCGCTCGTCCACATCCACGCGTTCCTCGTCCGTCGTGCTCGCATGCCAGGCCTTCTCCACCCATTCGGCCGCCTCCTCATTCTCGCCCTGCTCCGCCAACAGTTCTGCCAGACGCAACCAAGCATCGCGCCCAGCGGCAGGCTTCGACACCGCTTCGCGGGCCAGGATGATCGCGCTGTCGAGGTTGTTGCTGGCCGCCAGAAAGGCGGCGGCATCGCTCAGGCGCTGCTGTTTCTCCTCCGGCGTTCCCACCGCGCCAGTGAACTCGCGCAGCAGCTTGTCCTCCGCCGCCACATCACGCCGCGCGCGGAAAAATCCTGCTAGTTCAAACACCGCCTCCGCCTTCTGCGGATCACGCGCCACGCGAGCGCGCAGGATTTTTTCGATCACCGCGTCCAGCGCCCGCGTTTGCGCGAACACGAGCACCTGCTTCTCCACTTCGGGAGCGATTTGCACCTCCAGTAGTCGCATGAGCCGCTGCGTGGCACTGGC
>JBDNIB010000289.1:0-12030 GCA_041688535.1 Prosthecobacter sp. | reverse complement strand
GAGCCAGCAAGCGTGGTGGGAGCGGCTGTGGGCGAAGCTCGCCAGTCCGTATCCCAACTGCAATGCAGTCGGCCCCGCTCCGCCGTTTGCCTGCGATTAAACCCTCCAAAACAGTGCCGTTTTAACTTCCTACTGCATGGTTACGGCTAAGGCTGGATCTTCGAGAAAACGCTCCCCCTAAAGACAAGACGTATTGCATCTCATGACGGTTAAGGAACATTGGCCGCATCTGAAATGATACAAGCCGCCCCTATCATTAGGAATACAGCAAGGCTCTTCAGCCTAACCGGCGGAGGGACCGCCGTCAGTCGCAAGCGGATTGACACAGACTCATACCCCCCCTGTTTACAAAGCGGTTTGGATGAGTGGGAGGAATATGAAAATTAGATTAGTCCGCTGGCTGCCGGAGTGGATGGCACTGCTTCCGCCGTTTGTGGCGCTCATCGTGCAGTGGCTGTGCTGGACCTGGCTACAGCCGCTGGTCTGGTTTTTGTTTTTCCCTGCGGTATTCGTCAGCTTATGGATTGACGGTCGCCGTGGTGGCTTCTGGGCCACGGCTCTCTCCACCGTACTGGCAGGGTGTTTTTTCATCGCACCCGATCCGGCCTACGCCGCCCGGCTCACACATGTGCTGCTGTCGACGGTCCTTTTCATCGGCCTAGGCGTACTGGTGAGCCTGCTTCAAGGGCAACTGCAAAAATCCAGACAGCAGTTGACCGATGCGCTGGACGCCGTACGGGCCACCAACGAGCAGTTGGAAGCACGGCTGCGAGCGCGCCTGGGAGGCATTGTCAGTTCCGCGATGGACGCGATCATCAGCGTGGACAGTTCACAGAAGATCGTGCTGTTCAATGCCGCCGCCGAGACTCTGTTTCGCTGCACCGAGAAGGAAGTTCTGGGGCAACCACTGGATCGCTTCATCCCTTCACGTTTTCGGGAGGCGCACCGGCGGCATGTGGAGGATTTTGGACAGACGGGGGTGACTTCGCGCTCCATGCGCACGCTGGGCAGCCTGAATGGGGTGCGGGCGGACGGCGAGGAGTTTCCGATTGAAGCGTCCATCTCGCAAACCATAGACTGGACAGAAGATCTACACGGTGATCCTCCGCGACATCACCGAACGCAGGCGGGCCGAGGAGGCGCTGCGTGCCAGTGAGGCGGAATTTCGCGCCAGTTTTTATTCTGCCGCCGTGGGCAAGGCGCAGGTTGACCCCGAGTCGGGCAGGTATCTTCGGGTCAATCCCAAGCTCTGCGAGATCACCGGCTATTCGGAGAGCGAGCTGCTACAGAAGACCTTCGTCGATCTGACTCATCCAGAGGATCAGGCGGAAGACGGGGCTGCCCATTAGCGTCTCATGCGCGGTGACGTCACGGACATCTGCGTTGAAAAGCGCTACGTTGGCAAAGAGGGCCGTGTTGTCTGGGTGAGCGTCAGCACCTCGGTCATTCGCGACGAATCCGGCCGCCCGCTGCGCACGCTGGCGATCATTCAAGATGTCACCGCGCACATGGAGGCCGAGCAGGCCTTGCGCACCAGCGAAGCCCGTTATCGAGGCACGCTCGACGGCATGATGGAAGGCTGCCAGATCATCAGCCGCGACTGGCGGTATCTTTACATCAATGAGGTCGCCGCGCGGCATGGCCGCCGCCAGGCTGCCGAACTGCTGGGGAGAACCCTGATGGAATGCTATCCCGGCATCGAGTCCACGCCAATGTTTGCCGCGATGCGGCACTGCCTGGAGACGCAGCAAATGCAGCGGATGGAAAACGTTTTTGTCTATCCCGATGGCAGTTCGGCCGAGTTCGAGCTTTGCATGCAGCCCGTGGACGAAGGCATCTTCATGCTCTCGCTCGACATCACCGAACGCAAACAGGCCGAGGAAAAAAATCGTCAATTGAATGCCGAGGTGGAGCAGCGGGTGGTTGAGCGCACCGCCCAGCTTGAAGCCGTGAACAAGGAGCTGGAAGCGTTTTCCTACTCCGTCTCGCACGATCTACGCGCCCCGCTGCGGGCGATGGATGGCTTCTCTCGGGCGTTGCAGGAAGAATACGGAGCCCAGGTGCCGGAGGATGGCCGTCGTTACCTGCAAATCATCCGCACCAGTGCACAGCGCATGGGCAGCTTGATCGATGACCTGCTGAGTTTCTCACAACTGGGCCGGGCGACGTTGAGCAAGAGGACGATTGACACCACCAAACTCGTGCAGGCCGCCCTGGATGAACTGAGCAGCCTGCGTGAAGGGCGGCAGATCGACCTGCGGATCGGCGACCTGCCCCCGTGCGAGGGCGACCCGGCACTGTTGGAGCAGGTGTGGATCAATCTTCTGTCCAATGCTTTCAAGTACAGCCAGAAGCGTGAAGCCGTGATGATTGAGGTCGGCTGTAAACAGGAAGGTAAAGAAAACATTTACTTTGTGCGCGATAACGGAACGGGCTTTGACATGCGTTACGCCCACAAGCTTTTTGGTGTGTTTCAGCGCCTGCACCGTGCCGAGGACTACGACGGGACGGGCGTTGGCCTGGCCATCGTGCAACGGATCATTCACCGCCATGGTGGAAAGGTCTGGGCAGAAGCCGTTGTAGATCAGGGCGCGACGTTTTATTTTACCCTCGAAGGAGAAGTCCCATCATGAACCCATCACACATCGTCGAAATCCTGCTGGTCGAGGACAGTCTGGAGGATCTCGAGCTGACACAGCATGCGCTGCGCAATGCCAATCTGGGCAACCACATCCACACTGCCAGGGATGGCGCGGAGGCGCTGGACTTCATCTTCTGTGAAGGCCCACACGCCGAGCGGAAAATCGAGGATACGCCGAAGCTCATCATGCTCGACCTAAAGCTGCCCAAGGTGGACGGCCTGGAGGTGCTGCAGCGCATCAAGGGAGATTCGCGAACCAAGCAGATTCCCGTGGTCATTCTGACCTCCTCCAAGGAACAGAGCGACTTGATCAAGAGCTACCAACTGGGAGCGAACAGCTACATCGTCAAACCGGTGAACTTTGAGAGTTTCACCACCGCAGTGCAGGAGCTGGGTATGTACTGGCTGCTGCTCAACCAACCGCCTCAACCGTATAAGTAACATGCACCGGCCTATACGTGTCCTAATCGTCGAAGACAATCCCAACGACGCCGAGCTGGTACTGCGCGAGCTGCGCCGCGTCGGCCTCGAGTGCGAATGGGAGCGGGTGGAGACCGAACAGGACTATCTGGACCGGCTACGGCCGGATCTCGACATCATTCTCTCCGACTATGTGATGCCTGAATTTAGCGGGCCACGCGCGCTGGAGCTGCTCCAGCAAAGCGGTCACAGCATACCCTTCATCATCATTTCCGGAACTGTGGGTGAGGAGGTGGCGGTGGAGTCCATGCGCAAGGGGGCGGATGACTACCTGCTCAAAGATCGTCTGGTTCGGCTGGGGCTGGCGGTACAGCAGGCGATCGCCAAGAACGAGTTGCTACTGGAACAAAGGCGGGTGGAAGAAACCCAGGTGGCCATTCTAAATGCACTCCCCGCGCATATCGCCCTGGTTGACCAGGACGGCGTCATTGTGGCCGTAAACGAAAGTTGGCGGCGCTTCACCCAGGCCAACAACGCACCGGCTCCCAATGCGTACCTCGGCTGGAAGTACCTGCAGGTTTGTGATGCAGCGAAAGGCCTGTATGCGGAAGAGGCGCTACTGGTGGCTGCAGGCTTGAAGGACGTGCTCTGTGGCAGGCAGACTCATTTCACGATTGAGTATCCCTGCCACTCGTCCGCAGAGGAGCGCTGGTTTCGCCTCTTGATTTCACCACTACGCGAAGACCGGCAGGCGGGAGCCGTGGTCATGCACATCAACATCACGGAACAACGCCGGGTACAGGACGCGTTGCGCAAGAGCGAGCAGGAGCAGTGGCAGCTCGCACAGCAGTTGGCGATTGAGCGTTCACGACTGGTCGCGGCCCAGCAGGTGGCCAAGGTGGGCAGTTGGGAAACAGACCTCACCACGATGCAGGTCGTCTGGTCGGAGGAAACCCATCGTATCTTCGAGACCGATCCAGCCACGTTCCAGCCGACACATCCAGAATTTCTCCGCTGCGTTCATCCCGAAGATCGGATGATGGTGGACCGCAAATTCCGCGATTCCTTCTATCAGCTCAGCGCACAAGAGAGCGAGCATCGTCTGCTGCTGCCCGACGGCAGGATCAAGTTCGTGATGGAGCGCTGGCAGGCTTTCCATGATGAACTTGGCCGCCCCCTGCGCGCACTGGGCACCTGCCGGGACATCACCGAGCAGAAAACGGCCGAGGCGGAGATTCAGCGCTCCACATCACTGCTGCGAGCGGTGGCAGACGGCATGCCGGAAGCGGTTTTCGTTAAAGACTTGGCAGGCCGCTACCTGCTGTTCAACCAAGGCGCGGCACGGCTGGTCGGCAAGCCGGTGGAAGAAGTGATCGGCCAGGACGATACCACTCTTTTTAGCCCGGAAGATGCCCGCCAGGTGATGGAGAACGACCGCCAGGTGATGGCCTCCGGCGAAGCATGCAGCGCCGAAGAGGTACTGACCGCCGCCGGAACCACGCGCACCTACCTAGCCACCAAGGCCCCCTATCGCAACGGCCACGGCCATATCATCGGCATCGTCGGCATTTCACACGACATCACGGACCGTAAACTGGCGGAGACCAAAATTCGTGAGCAAGCAACACTGCTGGACAAGGCACGAGATGCCATCCTCGTGTGCGACCTAGAGCACGGCATCACCTACTGGAACAAGAGCGCCGAGGAGCTGTATGGCTGGACTGCTCAAGAGGTGCTGGGCCGGAAAGCTTCTGAAATCCTCTACCAAGATCTTGGCGTTTTCGACAAGGCCACCGACATCGTTTTCAGCACCGGTGAATGGAGAGGTGAGCTTCAGCAGGTCACAAAATCGGGTGAGCCGATTATGATCGACGGCCGATGGACCCTCGTACGTGATGACTCTGGGCGGCCCAAGGCCGTGCTGGCCATCAACAGCGACATCACTGAGAAAAAGAAGCTGGAGCAGCAGTTCATGCGCGCTCAGCGCATGGAGAGCATCGGCACGCTGGCCGGCGGCATCGCGCATGATTTAAACAACGTGGTCGCGCCCATCCTGATGTCGATCGAGCTGCTGCGCCTCACCAGCCGTGACGAGCGCGCCAAAGCCATGCTCACCACAATCGAGACCAGCGCAAAGCGCGGCGCGGACATGGTGCGGCAGATTCTCTCCTTTGCGCGCGGCATGGAAGGCCAGCGCATGTTGATCAGTGCCAAACAGATCATCCAGGACATGCAGCACCTGGTGCAAGACACCTTCCCGAAAAACATCGCTTTTCATGCCGATCTGGAGAATGACCTCCCATTATTCTCTGGCGATCACACCCAGGTCCATCAGGTGCTGCTCAATTTGTGCGTCAACGCCCGCGATGCCATGCCGCAAGGCGGCACGCTGACGGTCATCGCCAAAAGTCTGCGCGTGGATGATAACTACGCAGGCATGACCCCGGGAGCGAAGCCCGGAACTTATCTCAAAATCAAAGTCACCGACACTGGCACAGGCATACCGCCGAAGGTGCTGGAGAAAATTTTTGATCCCTTCTTCACCACCAAAGAACTGGGCAAAGGCACCGGTCTCGGACTCTCCACGGTGCTGGCCATTGTCAAAAGCCACGGCGGCTTTCTTCATGTCTATAGCGAACCAGGCAACGGCACCACTTTCAGCGTCTGCTTCCCTGCCAGCGATGCTGCGGCAGGAACCTCTCCAGCGGTGCAGGAAGCCTTGCTGCCGCATGGGCAGGGCGAATTGATCCTCATCGTGGACGATGAAGCCGCTGTGCGCACCATCACGCAGCAGACGCTTGAAACTTATGGCTACCGTGTGCTAACGGCGGCGGATGGCGCGGAGGCGGTCGCCCTCTACTCGCAGCATCGGGCGGAGGTGGCCGCGGTGGTGACGGACATGATGATGCCGGTCATGGCCGGTCAGGTCACCATCCAGGTGCTCCAACGCCTCAATCCAGACGTCAAAATCATCGCCGCCAGCGGATTCGCCAACGATGGCAGCGCCGACCAGGCGGCCGTCATGGGCGTGAAGCACTTTTTAGCCAAACCCTTCACCGCTCAAACCATTCTGACGACATTGAGTCAGGTGCTGCGCACCCCGGCTTGAGGCTTGCTCACGCCGCCCCCGTCTTTCGGCCGCCCAGGCCCCAGACCTTGGCATAATGATGTGCCAACCGCAGTTTCTGCGCGACGCGCACCGAGATGACAAACGGATAGAGCGCCTGCTCGCCCAGGCTAAGCGCGATTTCATTCAGCACCGTGGACACGCACATCCAGCGCTGCAGCCACGCGAGAAACTCGCCTTCCTCCGCGAGGGTGGACACCAGCATCGTTGGCAAAAACCCCGCCTCTACCGGCAACATCACCAAGGGCAGCGCCACATGTTTCACCTGGATACCGAGTTCCTCGCAGGTTTCCAGGCCGTCCACGATCTGCAAATAGTGTGCCCAGGTCTCCGCCCAGTCTTCCCAGGGATGTGAGGCGGCGTAGGCAGTAATGTACTCCTGCTCCCAACCTGCGGCCGTGCCACGCTCATAATGCGCACTCAAGGACGCCGCGTAATCCTTCCATTCATCGCCGAAACGCTCCCGAAACGCTAGCCGCAGCGGATCATCCCAGGCCAGTTCCGACAACTGCCGCTGCCACAAGTAATGCGCACTTTCATGGCGGAAATGTCCCAGCAACGTGCGGCTGTTTTCACCCAGTTGCTGACGATTGAACTGCCGGTAGGTGTCATCCGCCTCCTCCAGGTTCACGGTGATCACACCATTCAGATGCCCCGTCGTCACCGTGGGATTGACGAGCGTGCTGACGATGTCAAAGGCGAGCCCGTCTTTTGGGTTGTCCTTTTTCGACGGCAACGTGATGCCGAGCCGCAGCAGAGTGTGGAGCAGTCGCCGCTTCGCCATCTCCATGCGCGCCCACAGCACGCGGTTCCGCTCCGTGCTCAGATCAGGGATCGTGCGGTTCATGCGACAGGCCACGCACAGCTACGGCGGTGGCGCTGGCTGGCAGCAGCCAATTGCACACGCTGTGCTTCACCCCGTTATCACAGCGCTTCATCGCGCTGCCGTGCTTCACCCGCTGCATCGCGCCGCGTTGCGGATCATAGCCCACATCACTGCTGCACTTCAGGCAGCGTGAACTGCCGAAGAAAAGCACATTGCCGCATTCACAGGTGAATCGTTGCATAAAGAAGGTTTCCCCTCGCTGCGAATCAGTCGCTTGTCATGCGATGCTTCATGCGGTCACCTGCCCCTTCAGCGGCGCACGCGCGTCTGTCGCCTGCGGATTCAACGCGGTGATGCTGCTCAGGAAGCTGATCGTGACGTTGTCGCCGTCGAACTGGCAGGTCAGCGTGTCGCTGTGCGGCGTCTCGTAGTAGCGCCAGGTCATGACGAGCGTGGTTTCATCGGTCCAGGCCGCGCTGGCGGCGATTTTGGATGCGATTGGGTTCTTGGGTTTGCCGCCGGGCGTCAGACGCGGCGGTGTGCCGGGAAAGGTGGCTTCGTCGCGATGCCAGGATTCGAGGCCGCAGGTGATGGTGTGATTGTCTGCGGTGAACACGCACGCATCCTCACGGAAGGCAAATGAAGCGGTGGTGAGGCCGAGATCGTTGGCTGCGAGCTGGAATTTCCTGCCAATGGCGGCAGGCGCGCTCTTGCGGCCTTGGGGTGGGGCGAGTTGCAGTGTTTTGAGCCTGCTCAAATCGGCTGCCGCAGCCGGTTTCGCATCCATCGCGGGCAGCAGATGCTTCCAGACAAGATCAATCTGGCCCTGCATGTTTTTGTTCTCGCTCGTCATCACGATCACGGCGTCCTGCTCCGGCGACACGATGGTGAACTGACCAAACGCACCATCGCCACGGAACGCGCCGTGCTGGCAGCGCCAGAACTGATAGCCGTAGCCTTGCAGCCAGTCGTTTTGCGCCTTGAGCCGGTCCGGTTTGTCGCCGCCGGGCTGCTGAATGTGAAAACTCGTCGCTTCCTCGATCCACGCGGCAGAGACGAGTTGCTTGCCGTTCCACTGGCCTTTTTGCAGCAGCAGTTGGCCGAATTTTGCGAGTCCTTCGCTCTGAATGCTCAGTCCCCAGCCGCCGGTGTTGATGCCACGCGGGCAGGTCTCCCAGCGCATGCCGGAAATGCCGAGCGGCTCGAACAAACGCGGCGTGAGATACTCCAGCACCGTCTTCCCCGTGACCTTTTGCACGATGGCGCTGCACATGTAGGTGGCCGTGCTGTTGTACAGGAACTGCGTGCCGGGCTGTTGCACGATGTTCTGCGCCAGGAAGGCACGCACCCAGTCTTCCTCTTGGATGACCGCACCCATCGGGTCCTTCTCGTTGCCCACGGACATCGTGAGCAGATCCTGCACGCGTAGCGCCGCGAGGTTGTCGCTGATCTTCGTCGGCAGATCATCCGGGAAGAACGAGATCACCTTGTCCTCGACGCTCAATTTTCCTTCCGCCACAGCAAACCCGACCGCCGTGGAGGTGAAGCTCTTGCTCATCGAGTACATCGTGTGAACGAACTCCGGCCCATACGGCTCCCACCAGCCTTCGGCGATCACCTTGCTATGTCGCAAAATCATGAGGCTGTGCAGCTCGAATTTTTCACGCTCCACCGCATCGAGAAAATCGAGAATCGCCTGCGACGACACCCCCTGGGTCTCCGGCCTGCTGCGTGCGAGGGTGCTGCGCGTCGCCTCGGCAAAGGATGGCGGAATCCACAGGCTGAAGGACGCGAGGCTGGCCTGTTTGAAGAAGGAGCGGCGGGTGGAGGTCATGCGCAGAGTTTAGCCTGCATTTTTCAGAATTTCTTCGCTGAATGGCTTCACCTCTCTGCCCCTCTGCGATGAAGACGCGCGTCCTTGAGGCGGCATTGAGCAGTGGGTAGTTCGGTTTTACCGCACAGACCGCAGAGAATGGAACGCCGCAGAGGTCTTTGCAGAAAAAAATCTCTGCGGCGGAGCGGCTGAGTGATGGCGGTGTTCTCGGGCGCAGAACACTCCCAGCCTACTTTCCGGCAGCCGCATTGCGTGGGAGGAGATTTTCACGAAATTCGGCGAGCATTTCCTGAAATTTCTCCTCGCGGACGATCTCGGCGCTGCCGTCGAGTCGTCCCACGATACGCATGCCATTGGCGCTTGGTCGGGGAGACCAGACCACCAGAAAATTCCCAGCATCCGAGTCACGCACGCCCGCGCCGACATAGACGAGCGGCTCCAGCGGCATGCCGCGATCCACAGATACCCAGAAAATGCGCGAATCGGTGACGATTTCCGGCATCATGTCAGCGCAGGTGTCTGGGAATCTGCCATCATGCACTCTGGCATACTGCCGCGCCGCCCACACCACCTGTTTGGCATGGCTCATCCCCATCACCTGCACGCTCATACCACGCATGTCGATCCAATGGGGCAGCCGGAACAACCAGCCGGTTTGATGCACGATGCCCACCGCAGCAATGCTGGTGCTGAACATCACGATGAGCATGCCGCACCACGCGAGGGTGAAGCGCCAGGGCCAGCGGCCGGCGACAAAGAATCGCGACATGAGGAGCTGCAGTCCCACGATGCCCAATGCCAGCGCGCCCAACGAGCAAAGCAGCAACTCGACGTTGAGCTGCGTTCTGGGGATGACCTCGAAGAGGTAAAGCAACCAGCCGCAGAGCAGATGGAACGGGGCTTCCAGCAACAGCGATGATTGGTTAAAAATGAGCAACAGCAGCGACATGAGAAGGAACAGAACCACGATCAGCATCAGCAGCCGTTTCAATACCCTCCTCAGCATGCTGGGCGGCGACGGTTTCTCGATTACGGTGTCATCCATGTTCACGGCCCGAACTCCTTTCTCACGCGCGCATCGAGTTCGTCACCGTTCATGGACACCACCGAACCGTCGGTGAGCAGTGCCCAGCGCGTAGCTCCATAGGTCGCCGGTTCATACACCAGCACGCGGTTGGCGGACCCAAAAGTGAGGCCTGGAATGTAGATGAGCCAGTGCCCATCGGGATGCGCGCCCTTCCACAAGGCCGAGTTGAAATCGCTGACATAGGCATGCACGGGCAGCTTGCCCTCATGGGTGGCGGCATACTCGCGCAACGCTTCACGCAGGGTTTCCAGCCAGTGTTTGCGGGCGGCGTTGAGCCAGGGCTTGGGATCGCTGTCCGGCGTTTGCAGCTTGTAAGTGGCACCCTGCTTTGCCCAGGCTCCAGGCGTCATCAGCTCGCGGGCACCGGAGATCATGGTGAGCACAAAGTAGAGGAACAATCCCGCTACGACGAGCAGCGCGAGCGAGCGCCTGAACGTCAGTCGTGGCATCCAGGCGAAATCTTTGGCGAGGAGATTCCATAGCCAGCGGAAAATCACCGCGCAGAGCAGATAGACGAGAAGGAAGAACGAAATCACGTCCAGGCGGGCTTTTGCCACATCGGAAAGCTGTGGTGAAGGCATGCCCGCGTGGGCCGAAGCCGTCGCGACGAACAGAGCGCTGGTGATTATTTTCCAACCCTTCATGTCGTGAAGCTACTTGGGAGCCGCCACATCATACAAGCAGGAACTGCACGCCTCTCATTCCCACACCCCCAGCTTCACCAACTGCTTCATTGCCACACCGGCCCAATCGCGGTTCGCGGCAGGGCTGGCGGGGCTGGGGTGGAGGACGCGGCCGGTGTTGAACTGGCCGTTCATGGCTTCTTTGGCACGCAGCGCTCGCTGTTCGGCGAAAGCACCGACGCCAATGACCCACTCCGGCTGCAAGGCGGTGATGACGGCACGCAGATGCGCATCGCACGCAGCTTCCATCACGGCGGTTTCAGCGGCCGGGAGTTTGTCGGGCGTGTGATTGCGGCCGCTGGCCTCGATGAAGACGAGCGGACAGTAGTTCGCGACGAAGTGATCTTGAAAAAACGCCTCAGCCTTGCCGAAGCGCTGCGCAAACAGGCCCCACAACCGCCGACCGCTGACTTCCGACTGCGCGCAGTCGAAGCCGACCACGCGCCGCTTCGGATGTTCGCGTTCTGGCTTGCCCACAGGCTCGCAAATGCCCATCCAGTCGCGCACGGCGGCGATTTCACCGAAGGGCACGCCAGTCTGCGTCATGCCAAAGGGGCCAGGGTTCATGCCGACGAGAACGACGCGCTTCCGGCTGCTGCCAAAGCGCCGCAGATACACCTCATGCGGCACCCAGGCGTAGTCGAGCGGCTGATAGACGAACTCGACCGGCGCAGCGAAGCGCAGCGGGCGCAAGGTTTCACGCAGGGACTGGGCGGCGGCGATCAGAGCTTCAGCAGGCATTCGCGCATGAGATGCGTGGAGCATTGCCACGTCAAGCCGCGCAAAAAGAACTCGTATCCGCAGGCCTAGTCGCTAGAATCCGCGCCACTGACACGAGCATTCCCGAATGACGTCGTTCCTGCTGCGGCAGGCACGTTTTTAAAATCAATCGTCGCTCGTGAAGCCTGAATTTTCAGCCCAAAAACCAACCGCCTGTTCATGACGCCTCCTCGCACCACCACCTTCCTCGCGCTGCTGCTTGCCAGCACTCTCTCCGCTGCTGCCGCTGACCGGTTGGAGCAGTGGTTCGGCCTCATGCCGCAGGACACCGTCGGAGTCATCGCGATCAAGAACGCCCCCGAGCTGCTCGCCGACTGGGACCAGAGCAGCTTCGGCAAGTTCATACGGGATGACGAGGCCAAACGCTGGATGGCTCCCATGCACACGACTGGCGACGCACCCTGGGACACGTTTTTCAAAAACGCCTATGGCGTCGGCATGCACGCCAAGCTCAACTCTTATCCCGGCGCGGTGGTCACCTTTCTCGTGCTCACTGATTTCAATCAGCTTGCCAGCAATGCGCCGAACGTCTCGCTCTACGAAATGGCTGGCAGGCAGCAGCAAGTCGAGGCGCACAAGGCCGCCGAAGTGGCGGCCTTGAAAAAAGACCTCCCGGGGCTCGAAACATTGAG
>JBDNIB010000288.1:0-5038 GCA_041688535.1 Prosthecobacter sp. | reverse complement strand
CAAAGGCCAGGACATCCGCAACCTCGACGAGTCATCGCTGCAAGTGCCGCTGTGGTGCGATCCCGGCGCAGGTTATTCGTATTCCTCCCCTTCCCCGCACATCGCCAGCATCGTGCTGCGGAACGTGAGTGGCATGGAGCTGAAAGACTTCATTCATGAGCGTCTCGCCAAGCCGCAGGGCTGGGGCGAGTGGGATTACTGCCTGCATCGGGGTGATTTCGTCATGCCGCACGCGAATGGCGCGGGCAGCACCGCGTTGCATGCCACGGATGCCGTGCGCTTCGGCTACTGCCTCGCCCATGACGGCCAATGGCAGGACCAGCAGCTTGTGCCAGCGGACTACATTAAGAAATGCCAGACGTGGTCGCCTTACAACCCGCATACGCCCTTCAGCCTGCAATGGGAGCACAACGCCGACGGCCATGTCGCCGGAGCCCCGCGTGATGCCTTCTGGAACAGCGGCGCAGGCGGCTTCTGCCTCTACGTCGTGCCCTCGCTCGATCTGGTGATCTACAAACTCGGCGGCAAGGACCAGCAGTACGATCCCACGCTCACCCGCATTCCCCAGCCCGAGCAGAAGCATGATCGCGACAACTGGCAGCCCATTCCCGGCAATGCCTTCAAGGAAGGATCTTCCGCCGCTTCGCTTGGTCGTGTGCTGGAGATGGTGTGCGCGGCGGTGCGGGTGGAGTAGCTGCAAAGCGATGTGGTCCGCACACTCCGTGTGCGGCTTCATCCTCCGCTTGCAGCGGCAGCACCGCACATGGAATGTGCGGACCACTTCACACTGAGCCTGCGTTAACGTAAACTGCTAACGCCGCCTTCTAGCTGGAACAACCGCGCCACCTCCGCATCGCTCAGCGCTCGGTCAAACACGGCGAGATCATCCTGCTGGCCCACATACGAGGCACCGAGTACCAGCGCCACGCTGGCCGGGTCCCAGCCGAAACGCAGATCCCAGTTCTCGATGCGGCCTTGCAGCTTGCCATTGATGAAGAGGCTGCCGCTGGGCTGCGCCGTCTGGCTGTTCACGTTGGCAAGCGTGAAGGCCACATGCGTCCAGGTATCGCGGGTGAAGGGCGCTTTTGCCACATCCACCGCAGGGCGTTTGGCGGCGGGGATTTCAGCCCACTGCACGTTCGTGGGGTTCCAAATCTCAAACAGCGGGCGGATGGCGTAGCGGAAGATGCGCGGTGTTTCATCCTTGGACCACTCCAGAAAGATGAAGCCCTTTTTGCCGTCATCTCCCACGATCTGTACGGGATCGCAGTAGCCCGGCTCCAGATCCTCATCCGGCGTCAGTTTCAGCCAAACCGACACGGTAGCGCTCCAGTTCTGTTCATTGTAACCGAGCATGTTCACGCCACTGAACTGTGGCCGAGTGGCACCCTTTTTGGGGAAATGCACACAGCCGCCGAACTTCCCGCCTGCCACCAGTTTCACATCGTCATTGGGCACGCAGGGCAACAGTTCCTTCCCCTTCTTGATCATCGCCGTCTTGTCGCCCTTGCTGAAATCAGCGTTCAGGCCGGAGTCAAAGGGGGCATGGAAGACCAGGGCGGACTTGAGTGCATCCTGGGCCAGGACCGGCGTGGCGAGGGAGAGAAGGAAAACGAGCGGTTTCATCATGGCGTGGATCATGTTGACTCATACGTCGCCGCCGGGCGTTCCTTCATCATCCGCCACCGTGGCGCATGAACAATACTGGCGCTCACCGGTTGCCAGCGCCGTCTCTCCGGTCTATCTCGGCGCGTGGAAGACACTGACTACAAAGTAAAACTGGATATTTTTGAGGGCCCGCTGGACCTGCTGCTCTACCTCATCAAAAAAGAGGAGATCGACATTTACAATGTGTCGCTGGAGCGCATCACGCGGCAGTACCTCGATTACATCGACACGTTCAAGGCGCTAAACATCGAGCTGGTCAGCGAGTTCATCGTGATGGCGGCCAATTTGATGTACATCAAGAGCCGCGAGCTGCTGCCGCAGGCCGTGCAGCCGCCGGAGGAGGATACCGACGAGAGCGATCCGCGCTGGGATCTGATCCGCCAGCTCGTCGAGTACAAGAGGTTCAAAGAGGCCGCCCAGTTCCTCGGCGTGCAGGAGGTGAAGGGCGATGAACTCTTTGTCACCACGCCCGAACTGCCCGATCTGGAGGCTCCCATCGAGACGCTGGGCCAGGTGGGCATTTTTGACCTGATCCGCGCCTTCCAGCGCATCCTGAAGCGCTTCGAAAACACCAGCGACTTCCGCGAGATCGTCAATGACCGCTACACCGTGGCCGACAAGATCGAGTACCTGCTCGATATCATCCCGGCAGGCGCGCGGGTGAAGTTCGAATCGCTCTTCAGTGACGCAGCCAGCCGTGGCGAGGTGATCGTCACCTTCCTGGCGATGCTGGAGCTGATCAAACTCCACCACCTGCAAGTCGAGCAGGAGCAGTTGCTCGGCGAGATCATGGTGGTGCGGCCGGAGATGTGAGTCACTTCCCCTTCGCCACCGCATTCACCACGGGCGGCGGAGGATCCACGCGACTGAGCTGCGTGGTGGTGCCCAGCGCCCAGAACAGCCCGCCGATGCAGCCGATCAGGGCAAACGCCGCCAGCACGGTCCAGAGGCCGGGGAGGAGTGGTTTGCGAAATCTGCGGCGTCTTGCCATCAGGAAATGTGACACGGCTTGCCGCACTCTGCCAGTGCGGCTATCATCAAAGATGCTTTCCTGGTTCCAAAACGACCGCTTCCCCCTCTATCTGGCCCCCATGGCCGGGGTGACGGACGTGATCTTCCGCCATTTGTGCAAAGAGCAGGGCGCAGATGTGATGATGACGGAGTTCGTCAGTGCCGAAGGCATTCTCCAGCGCGACGACCGCACGCGGCACTACACCGACTTCGACGACACCCAGCGCCCGCTCGGCGTGCAGTTGTTCGGCTCCGATGGCGTGCGCATGGGCGAGGCGGCGCGGAAAATCATCGACTGGAAGCAGCCTGATTTTATCGACATCAATTTCGGCTGCCCAGTGAACAAAGTGGTTTCAAAAAATGGCGGCTCTTCCCTGCTCAAAGACTGCCCGCTGCTCGCCAGCGTGGCGCGGGAGGTCGCCAAGGCGGTGCCAATTCCCGTCACCGCCAAAATGCGCATCGGCTGGGACGCCAGTAGCGTCAATGCCATCGAAGTGGCCCGCATTCTCGAAGACTGCGGCATGCAGGCCATCGCCGTGCATGGCCGCACGCGGGCACAAGGCTACACCGGCCTCGCCGACTGGGATGTCATCGGTCAGGTGGCGGATGCAGTGAAAATTCCCGTCATTGGCAATGGCGACATCGCCAGCGGCCTCGACGTGGAGGTGCGCCGGGCACAGACGAACGTCAAAGGCATCATGATCGGCCGCGCCGCCATGGCGAACCCCTGGGTGTTCAAGGAAGCCAAGCATTACCTCGCCACCGGCACCCATGCCCCCCACGCCAGCGTCGAGGAGCGTTTCAACTTCATGCGCCGTCACTGCAAGCTGGCCATCGAGCGCAATGTGCGCATGGAAGAGCTGCAAACGATGCGCGCCATGCGCAATCGTCTGATGAACTACACCAAGTCCATCCCCGGCGGCAAATGGCTGCGCCAGCGCTTCTCACAGATCGGCAGTGTGATGGAGCTGGAGGACATTTTCGCCGGGTATCTTGAGCATCAAACCGCGCTGGGCCACGAGCATGCCGGCCTGCCGGTTTGACATCACCAGCTTGTAGGGAAACTGTTTTTACGCCACTTTGAAAGGTGAATTGAAACGTCTTGACAGCCTCATAAATCCAGGCCACCCTTCTCTGGCGACGCCAGAGAAGGGTGGCCTGGATTTATGAGGTAAAAATTCAAAATTCATTTCATGATTTAAAAATGAATGCGTTTATGGTTGTCATTAGCTAGGTGAAATTGCTGCCAATTGATCTTTTAATTTATGTCACAGTCCGTTGAACTTTACACGCAGGTCAGTTCATTTGAACCGCTGCTGCCAAGCACCAAGCGAGAAGAACTGGCCGAACTGACATGCCACATCTTGCGGGAGGCCGGACATTTGGGCGGATTGCTGCCTGCGGTCATTGTGCGCGAGCGCATTTCCCAACTCGTCCGAGAAATGAACAGCTATTACTCAAATCTCATCGAAGGCCACAAAACCTACCCACCGGATATTGAGAAGGCATTAAACGAAAATTTTTCCGACCAACCACTCAAGCGTACTAACCAACATCTCGCTCGTGCGCACATTCAGGTGGAGGAAGTGATGATCCAACATTTGGAGGCGAATACGGCCCTCGACATCCATCACCCGGATTTCGTTTGCTGGCTACATCGTGAATTTTATCAACGGCTGCCCGCTGATCTTCAAACGGGTCAGAAAATGGACAGCAGCAACTATCAAATCGCCATTGGTGGTTTCAGAGATTACGAGGTCCGCATCGCCGCCCACCAACCGCCGCATTTTGGCGCTGTGCCAGATTTCATGCGCCGCTTCGGTGAATTTTATGGCAGTCGTCGCATCCTGGCCACGAATCAATTGATCGCACTCGCGGCAGCACATCAGCGCCTGGCGTGGATTCATCCCTTCGGAGATGGCAACGGGAGAGTCACCCGCCTGCACACGCACGCTTGGTTGCATCGCTGCAAAGTTAGCGCGTTTGGCTTATGGACCATCTCCCGCGCTCTTGCCCGCCAACGAGAGGAGTACTACCATCGCTTGAACGCTGCGGACAGTACCCGCCTCAATGATTTCGACGGGCGGGGCAACCTCTCCGATCAAGGGCTGGCTGACTTTTGTGTATTCTTCCTCAAAAGCATGCTGGATCAAATTCAGTTCATGTCCGCCTTGCTGGATCTACCAAATCTCACCCGCAGGATTGAAGCACATCTGCATGTCGCGCATGCCAACTGGAGCCTCCCGCAGCGTGAACAAGTGGCACGATTGCTCAAAGCCGCTTTGATCGAGGGAACCGTCGATCGCGGTGCTGTACCGCTGATCATTGGACGCAAAGTCACCTCTGCCAGCGCCATTAT
>JBDNIB010000287.1:0-8148 GCA_041688535.1 Prosthecobacter sp. | reverse complement strand
TGTTCGGCACGCACACACGTCTTGACGGCCCGAAGTGGCAGAACACCGCGCTCACCGTGGATGGCACGCGCGTGCTTGGCGAACACGGTAAAAATCACACCGTTCATCTCTTCAACGATGGCGAGCACGGCACGACCGCGCTGCCAGCCTCCACGCCACTCGGTCAGATCGGCACACCGATCTGTTTCGACTGCGATTTCCACGACGTGGTGCGGAAGATGACCCTGGCAGGCGCGGAATTCTTTGCGGTTCCTTCCATGGACTCCGCAGGTTGGTCGGCGCGGCAGCATGTCCAGCACGCGCAGCTCTTCCGCGTGCGGGCGGCAGAAAACCGCCGCAGCATGGTCGTGGCGGCATCCTCCGGTGTCTCGCAGATCATCGATTCCAAAGGCTACGCCATGCAATCCCTGGCTCCGCTGGAGACTGGCAGCATCAGCGGCTCCATCGAGCGCCGAAAAAGCCTCACCTTCTACACCCGCTGGGGCTGGCTCACGCCTTGGTTGGTGCTGGCAACACTCCTGGTCTGGACTGCGTGGCTGCTAGCATTTTCCAAACGAAAAATACCGCAGCCAAACGCTGCCGATTTGAATTAATCCTCACTACTCGCCGCGAGCTGGGCGATGACGTTGATGTCCTCCAGGGTGGTGGTGTCGCCTTTGATGACCTCACCTGCCGCGATCTGCTTCAACAGGCGGCGCATGATCTTGCCGGAACGGGTTTTCGGCAGGGCGGCAGCGAAGCGCACCTCATCCGGCGTGGCGACGGGGCCGATGACTTTGCGGACATGTTTTTTCAATTCTGTAGCGAGGTCGTGGCCGGTTTTGATGCCTTCCTTCACGGTGACAAAGCAGACCACGCCCTGGCCTTTCAACTCATCAGGGCGGCCCACGACGGCGGCCTCGGCGACGGAGGGATGCGAGACGAGGGCGCTTTCGACCTCGGCGGTGCCGAGGCGATGCCCGGCGACGTTAAGCACATCGTCAATGCGGCCAATGATCCAGATGTAGCCGTCCTTGTCACGACGCGCTCCGTCACCGGCGAAGTACCAGCCTTTGAAATCATTCCAGTAGGTTTCCTGGTAGCGTTCCTTGTCACCCCAAATGCCACGCAGCATGGCCGGCCAGGGTTTTTTGATGACGAGCTTGCCCTGCTCGTTGGTGCCGACTTCTTTGCCGAAATCATCCACGATGCCGACATCGACACCGAAGAACGGCAGTGTGGCGGTGCCGGGCTTGGTCGGAATCGCGCCAGGAATCGGGGTGATCATGTGGCCGCCGGTTTCGGTCTGCCACCAGGTGTCCACGATGGGGCATCTGCCGCCGCCGACTTTGTGGTGGTACCACATCCATGCCTCGGGATTGATCGGCTCGCCAACGGTGCCGAGCAGGCGTAGGCTGCTGAGGTCATGCGGCTTGAGCCATTGGTCCCCCCATTTCATGAAGGCACGAATCGCGGTGGGCGCGGTGTAGAACACGGTGACGGCGTAATCTTCAATGATGCGCCAGAAGCGGTCGTTCTCCGGCCAGTTCGGCGCGCCTTCATACATCAGGGAGGTCGCGCCGAGCGCCAGCGGGCCATAAACCATGTAGGTGTGACCGGTGACCCAGCCGACATCGGCGGTACACCAGTACACATCGTCATCACGCAGGTCGAAGACGTATTTGCAGGTCATCTGCGAGTGCAACAAGTAGCCGCCGGTGGTGTGCAGGATGCCCTTGGGCTTACCAGTGCTGCCGCTGGTGTAGAGGATGAACAGAGGAGCCTCCGCATCCATCGCCACAGGGGCGCAATGCGCATCAACGTATTCAAGCTCACGGTGCCACCACACATCGCGACCGGCTTCGATATGCACGTCCTGGCCGGTGCGGCGGAAGACAATCACAGTCTTCACCCCCGTTTCGCCGGTTTTGAGCGCATCATCCACATTCTTCTTCAAAGGCACCACGGCACCGCGACGATAGCCACCGTCCGCCGTGATGATGATCGAGGCTCCGCTGTCCAGAGCCCGATCCTTGATCGATTCCGCACTGAATCCGCCGAAGATCACGCTGTGAATCGCCCCGATGCGCGTGCAGGCCAGCATGGCAATGGCGGCCTCAGGAATCATCGGCATGTAGATGATCACCCGGTCGCCCTTCTTCACCTTGTGACGTTTGAGCACATTGGCAAAACGACAGACCTCGCGGTGAAGCTGCTGGTAGGTCAGCACGCGCTTCTCGCCGGGCTCGCCTTCCCAGATCAGCGCGGCCTTGGTCTTGCGCGGGCCGTTGATGTGCCGGTCCAGGCAATTTTCGCTAACGTTGAGCTTGCCGCCAGTGAACCACTTCGCGTTCGGGCATTTCCAGTCGAGCACCTTCGTGAACGGCTTGGTCCACAGCAGCTCCTTCGCCTCACGGCCAAAAAACTTGTCCGGGTTCTTCAACGATTCGGCGTGCATCTGCTGATACTGCGCCATGCTGCTGATGCGGGCCTTTTTAGCAAAGTCCTTGGCCGGCTTGAACACCCGGTTCTCGACGAGGTGGGACTTGTTCCGGCTGTCGCCAGCCTTGACTATTTTCTTCGGGGCGGATTTGGCGGCGGCTTGCTTGCTCATGGTCGGTGGGTGTCGGCGGTTGGGAGGCGCAGAGTAGAAACCGGAGCGGCCTGCGTGCAAGGCGAAGCTGCATCTTGGAGCCCTGACAGGTTGAACTTCGCCTTGCCACACCGCCCCCACGCCTTACGATAAGCGCTCAATCGACATGATTTCCCTGCGCACCAGCCTTCTCCTGCCCCTCATCGCGTTGTCCAGCGCGGCGGCCCAGTCCTACTCATTCCGGCCCGTCGCTATCGTGGATGGCACGCCGATCGTCAGCTCCGAGGTCCGCGACACGATCAAGGCCCAGGAACAGATCATCATGTATCAGTTTCAGAATGATCCGGCCCGTCGGGACAAAGAGCTAGCCATTCTGCGGGAGGGGGCCGTCGAATCCCTCATCGACCGCGAAGTTCTCCTCGCTGAGTTCCGAAAAATCGGCGGTGTCATCAAGGCACAGTACGTCGATGACGACGTCAACAGTATCATCCGCGAGAGCTTCAAGGGCGACCGTGATGCCTTCGTGGACGAGCTAGCCAAGACCGGCATGTCGGTGAAAAAATTCCGCGAGCTGCGCGAAAAAATGGTCATCATGAACGTCATGCGTGCCCGCAACTCCGGTGAGCACCCACCGGCGACACCGCACGAGGTCAAGGAATTCTACGACAAGAACGTGGACAAATGGCGTGAGGGCGATCAGATCAAAATTTCAACCATCACCATCCCAAAATTCTCCGGTGAAGCCGCTTCCACCCCCGAAAAGCAGAAACAGCTCGCCGAGGATCTGCGCACGAAAATTGTCAACGGCGCTGACTTCGCCGCTTCTGCCAGAACCTACTCCCAAGACAGCCGCGCGGAAAATGGCGGTTCCTGGGACTGGATGGCGAAGACGGACATGATGCCCGCCATCTCCAACGCCGCGATGGCGCTCAAAACCGGCGGCATCAGCCCGCTCATTGATCAGGAGACCTCATACATCATCGTCGCCTGTGATGCGAAGAAGCTCGGCACCGCCCCTGATTTCGAAAAAATGCGCCCGGAAATCGAAAAAATGATCAACCAGGAAAAATCCAAGAAAGCGATCGATGACTGGATGGACAGTGTGCGCAAAAAGCATGTGATCAAAAGATTCTAAGGAACCCGCCAGCCAACCCCGCCCGTGATCCAAATCGTTTTCAACGACATCAGCGCCGCCGAACTCTCCCACCTGCCCACGCAGGTGCAGTTTCATCTGCTCGAAGCCCTGAACATCCAGCCCGCCGACATCGACGAGGCCATCTTGGCCAAGCGTTACGGCGTACTCGAACGCGTTGGCAAAAAACTCTACCGCTGCCGCGCTGACGACCACCGCATCTACTTCGCCATCGTCGATGGCAACGTGCGGGTACACCGCGTGCTGCACAAGAACACGCTCACCGACTTCCTCTTCCGCAGCAATCTGCCCGGTGGCGGTGAAGACGAAGCGCTCAGCCAATCGAAGAGCTTCTGGCACTTGATCGACGAAGGAGCCAAGACCCTCAAGGTCGCTTAGACGACCTCAATGACGAATGCGGAATGACGAATGACGAATTCGTCCCGTCTCCTCTGACCATTCGTCATTCCGCATTCGTCATTTTCACCGCCATGCTCACTCTCGACTCCCTCCTCTCGGACGAAGCTCTACGCAGAGAAGAATTCCCGGTCATCAAAGACAGCCTATTCCTCGGCCATGCTGGCGTCACCATATTGCCACGCCGCGTGGCATGCACGATGCAGGACTACCTGGAGCAAAGCTGCCTGCGCATGCAGGAATATCCAGAAGCATGGAAAGCGGTGAATGAGACACGCGTCGTCGCTGCGGAGCTGATCGGCGCGAAAGCCAGTGAGATCGCGCTCATCGGCCCGACCTCTGTTGGCCTCAGTTTGGTCGCGAATGGCCTGCCTTGGCAGGCGGGTGACGAAGTCGTCTGCTATCTCGATGATTATCCCGCGAACGTTTATCCGTGGACCGATTTGGAGCGTCATGGCGTAGTGTTGAAACGCCTTCAGCCGCAAGCACCTGGCGAAATTACGCCCGAACTCGTCGAATCCGCGCTGACGCCGAAAACGAAGCTCGTCGCACTCGCCTCCTGCCACTATTTAAGCGGCTACCGCATCGAAATCGACCGCATTGGCCGCATGCTGCGCGAGCGTGACGTGCTCTTCTGCCTCGATGCCATTCAAACCGTTGGTGCCTTCGAGACACGCGTCGATCACGTCGATTTCCTCTCCGCCGACTCACACAAGTGGATGCTCGGGCCGATGAGCGCTGGCATCTTCTATGTGCGCGAGGAGTTGCAAGACATGTTGCGCCCCAGCCTGCTCGGCTCCTGGAATGTGCGCAGCCCAAACTTCATCGCGCAGGAGGAAATCGCCTTCGAACGCGGCGGACGTCGTTATGAACCCGGCGCATTGAACATCTCCGGCATCCTCGGCATGAAGGCCGGCATCGACTTGATTCAAGAAGTCGGCCTACCCGCCATCAGCGCCCAGCTTTTGAAGCTCAAAGCCCGCCTGCATGCCGGTTTGCAGCCCCAAGGCTTCACCTTCCTCGGCCCTGATCCGCACGGCATCAATGCTTCCTGCATCACCACCGTCCAGCATCCCGAACGCTCGCTGGAAGACATCTCGCAGCATCTCACCGTCAACAACATCGCCACCTCCCTGCGCCACAACCGCGCCGGACAGCCCCTGCTGCGCTTCAGCCCGCATTTCTACAACACGGAAGCGGAAATGGAGCGCGTTGCGACGGTGATTGGCAACGCAGGATAAGCACTGTTTGCCAGGCGGCAGGTAATTCTGTATTGTCTCGGCATGAAACACTTCACCGCAGTTCTTCATCAAGGCGAACCTGACGAAGGAGGCTTCTGGGCGACATGCCTGGAAGTTCCAGGAGCCAACGGTCAGGGTGAAACACGTGACGAGTGCCTCGGCGATCTGGCTGCGGCCGTGAAAATCATTCTCGAAATCAATCGAGAAGAAGCACACGCGCTTGATCCACTTGCGCAGGAACTGGAACTCTGCGTTGCATGAAACGGCGCGACTTAATCCGCCACATTGAATCACACGGTTGCAGGCTGCATCGCGAAGGAGGTAGTCACTCGATTTATACGAATGATACAGGACGAAAAGAGGCCGTTCCACGTCACGCCGAGATCAAAAAGCACCTCGGACGCTCAATCTGCCGCAACTTGAATGTCCCCGAACATCCAGGGGCTTGATCACTTTCGGACTGTTGCAGGCAACGACTTCTCGAGCGCACTCAGGATGCTCGTGTGGGCGACATCGACTTCGGCGGTTTCGAGGGTGCGTTCAGGAGAACGGTAGGTGAGGGTCCAGGCGATGGACTTGCGATCCTTGGCGATCTTGGAGCCAGAGGGATCAGTGAATACGTCGAAGACTTCGGCTCCGATGAAGAGTGGATGTTTCTGCGTGGCGAAGAAGGCGGCGACTTTGGCGTGGGGGAGGTCGGCGGGGACTTCCATGGCGACGTCACGGGTCATGCCGGGGAAGCGCGGGAGTTCTTCGAACTTGGTGGGGCCGGTGCTGCCTTGACGCAAGGCGCTGAGCAGGAGTTCGGCGACATAGACGGGATGACGGGCGTCGATGTCACGTGCGCGGGCGGGGTGCAGTTGGGCGATCCAGCCGAGAACGCGATTGCCAGCGCGGAGTTCGCTGGTGAGGAGGAAATTCGCGGCGTTTTCCTTCGCGGGACGGACTTCGAGAGGCGTGCGAGTGAGGTTTTGGATCTGGCCGACGAGTTCGTGGATGTCGGCAGGCTGCGGATCGCGGCCATGCCAGCTCGTAGGCGAAACGGGACCGCTGAGGAGCATGGAGAGGCGTACTTCTTCGCGGCTGCCGCCGTTGGGGAGCTTGAGGAAGGCGCGGCCGAGTTCGAAGAAGCGCAGACGATGCAAGCCTTGACGAATGTTGAGCGCAGCCGTGGCGATGAGGCCGGGCACGATGCTGGGGCGCAGTGTGGTGTGGTCTTCGCTGAGCGGATTTTTCACGGGGACACCTTGTCCGCCGCCGAGGGTGTCGGCGAGTTGGGCATCGGCGATGAGGCGCAGCGTTTGCGCTTCGAAGAAGCCGCGGCTGGCGAGGGACTGGCGCAGAGTCATCGCGAAGTCATAGGTGCGGTCAGCGGCATCGACGGGCGAAGCGACGGCGACCTGGCGCGATGGAACGCGGTCAAGACCGATGACGCGGGCGATTTCTTCGATGAGATCGACGGGGCGTTGGAGATCGAGGCGGTAGCTGGGGATGATCCAGTGGCCGTTTGCATGCGTGAGGCCGAGTTTGGTCAAAATGGAGCGGATTTCGTCGCTGGAGAGGTCGGGCGTGCCGAGGAGCTTGCGCGCGCGGTCGTCGTCGAGCGTGACTTCACCGACGAGCGCGGGTGCTTCACCGGCGACTTCAACGACGTCTTCGGCGGTGCCGCCGGCGATTTCTAGGATCAGCTTCGTGGCGAGTTCAGAAGCGCCGTGAACCTGCTGCGGATCGACGCCGCGCTCGAAGCGGTAACTGCTGTCGCTGCTGAGGCCGAGTCGGCGCGAGGTGCGACGGATGCCGCTGGGCGCGAAGTAGGCGCTTTCGAGCAGCACGTTGACGGTGGTTTCGGTGACGCCGGTTTCTTCACCACCCATGACGCCAGCGATGGCGACGGAGCGATGGCTGTCGGCAATGACGAGGTCGTCGCTTTGCAGCGCGTAGGTTTGACCGTCGAGTGTGAGGAACTTTTTGTCCTCGGCGGCCATGCGAACAACAATGCCGCCATTGAGCTTATCGAGATCGAAGCTGTGCAGCGACTGGCCCATTTCCATCAGGACGAAATTCGTGATGTCCACGATGCTGTTGATCGGGCGCAGACCGATGCTTTCGAGACGACGACGCAGCCACTCGGGGCTGGGGCCGACTTTGACGCCTTTGATGATGCGGGCGGTGTAAAGCGGGCAGGCGGAGGGTGCTTCGAGCTTGATGTCGGAGGCTCCGGTTTTCGTTTTCGTCGCGGTGTAGTCGCGCTGACCTTTGAGCGGCAGGCCGGTGAGGGCGGCGAGTTCTCGCGCGAGGCCGAGATGACTGAGAAGGTCTGAGCGGTTCGGCGTGATTTCGAGATCGAAGAGCACGTCGGACGGATTGAGCTGATTGAAGGGCGTGCCGATGGGTGAATCGGCGGCCATGATGAGCAATCCGCTGTGATCTTCGCCAAGACCGAGTTCTTTGCCGCTGCACATCATGCCCATGGAATCGATGCCGCGCAGTTTGCCTTCCTTGATGGCGAATCCGCCGGGTAAAATGGCTCCGGGGAGCGCGAGCGGCACTTTATCGCCTTCTTTGAAGTTCTTCGCACCACAGACGATCTGACGCGCAGTGCCGCTGCCATCATCGACCTGGCAGACGCTGAGTTTGTCGGCGTTCGGATGCTGCACGAAGGACTGAATCTGCGCGACGACGACTTTGTCAGTGGTGACGCCGCGTTCTTCGATGCCTTCGACTTCGACACCGGCGAACGTGAGGAGATCAGAGAGCTGCGGAACGGTGTAGGAACTCAGATCAAG
>JBDNIB010000286.1:0-2266 GCA_041688535.1 Prosthecobacter sp. | reverse complement strand
TTGTGCGTGCGGCGATCACTGCCTCCAAAGCAGATGCCACGCTGGCGAACCAGATCGTGCAAACAGCGGTGTCAGTGGCTCCGAAGATGGCGGCTGTTATCAATGACGCGGCTGGTTCGGTTGTGCCTGGTCTCGCTGCGGTGGCTCCGATCGAAGATGTTCTGCGTCCGGTGACTGCCGACGGCAAAAACCCTGGCAAAAACCCGGTCGTGGCGGCTGTTCCAGTCCAGGAGGAGGATTTCTTTGTCCCGGCGAGCATCCGTGGAGTTTATCTCATTCAGCCACCGGCTTCTGGCCCGTTGCCATGTGATCCGAACAATCGGGTGTGCGAGCCGGTGCCGGTGTCCCCAGCCGCAGCCATTCCTTGATGAGATGCCAAGGCGATTGCGCGCCCAACTAAACAATCTCTCCACGCCCTCCCCACTCTCATGCGCACTCGATTTGCAATGCTGATTCTAGCTGCCGCTGTGCTCAGCCCAGTTGCTGTGCGCGGCCAGGGTTTGGTGGCGATCCAAAATTACTCGGCGGATTTTAAAACCGAGCAGCCACTCACCTTTTTCTTCACCGGCCAGAGCGGCTACGATTTCCTCAAGCACAAAGTGACCTCACCGTTCGTGCAGGACATCGAGTCTTTGTATGTGCAGGGTGGTGTTGGCGCTGCCTACACAAACATGGACCGGACCACGCCGTGGAGTTTCAATCTCGACACCAGTGTTATTCATTACATTGACGGAGTGCCACGTTTTGGCGGCACTTTCTACAATGCTCGCGGGGCCTTCAACTTTGAGCACCGCTTTTCTGAACGCCTCAAAATCAGCAACAATTCCTACGCCACCTACGGCGTCGATCCTGGCACGGCCTTTGGCTATGGAGCGTCCACCACGCTGTGGAACGGTCAGTATCTTTACGGCTACAACAACTTCAATGTCAGCTATGCGTGGACGCCGCGCTTCTCCACCACGACTTCCTACACTTTTGATGGCATCGGTTATCAGGACGGCTTGGTGGCCGATCCTGAAAACCGTTACACGCACCTGTTGGCCCAGCAGTTCGCGTATGCGATTTCCAAGCGCACTAGTCTGACGGCTGAATACCGTTACCGCATGACCAACTTTGTCACGCGGGCGGATAAAAACTTCAACTCGCACTTTGCTCTGGTCGGTGTGGATCATGCCTGGAGTGAGCGGCTGTCCGGCTCCGTGCGTGGTGGTGCGGAGTTTTATGACTCTGACGCTGTCTCCAAGACCGCTCCTTATGCCGAAGCCGCGCTCAATTACGCGGTCGCTAGGCAGACCATGGTGCGCTGGTTCGCCGCGCTCGGCTTCAATGGCGCGGAGCTTGCCGCCTTCAACAGCCGTTACGGCCTGAACACCGGCCTACAGTTGAGCCACAATTTTACCAAGCGCCTCAGTGCCAATGCCAGCGCGTCGTATGCCTACAGTCAGTTTGAGGGCGGTGGAGCTGGTGCCGATGTGACCGAACACTCGGCGCTGCTCTCTGCCGGCATCGGCTATCAGCTCCTGGAAAATCTCAATCTCAACGCCAACTACTCGTTCTCCACGCTGCAGTCGTCCTCCGCCCTGCGTGAGTTTGACCGTCATCGTGTGTCGCTCGGCGCGACGGCTTCCTTCTAAAGTCTCCCAACAGCCAAGACACCATCCGTCGGCGGGCAGTTTCGAACACCACGAATCTCCCGCTGGCGGCATTTTCAGACCAGTTTCTTAATCTCTCCAAAACATTTTACCCACGGTAGGCATGAACGAGCCAGGCACAGAACTGCAGAAGCACGCCATGGACACCTGGCAGGTGGTCAAAAACCGCTTTGGACTCATCTCGCTGAGTTTCATCCTCATCTTCGCCGCCGCCGCTGTTCTCACCTACATCATGCCGCGCAAGTACCGCGGGCATGTGGAGATGACCATTGAGCGTATCACGCAGGACATCAACGTATTCGACCGCAACCGGGGTGACAGCTTGGCCTTCACCCAGGAATACATCAAAACGCAGTTTGAGACGATCACCAAGCCGACCACGCTGTATCCGGTCATCGAAAAACTCGAACTCGCGAAGAAATGGGAGCTGCCCTCGCGTCAGGCGGCGATGGCCAAAATGCGCGCCAATCTCGATACGCAGTCCATGCTGCGCTCGGACTTTGTCAGCATCGACTATTACGATCAGGACTCGCAACTCGCCGCAGTCATTGCCAACGAGATTGCCAAGAGCTACATGGCGCAGCGCAACAACATAGAGACCGAGAAAAAGCAGA
>JBDNIB010000285.1:0-6025 GCA_041688535.1 Prosthecobacter sp. | reverse complement strand
TTCGGACATCCCCAAACTGCTGGTTCGAGCGTGAATCACACGCCCAGTTGAGCTTGGAGAAGATGAATCCGCCGCTCATGGATCACTTGTAAACATCCTTCCGGTGGCGAACGCGATTGATGCGGACAATACGGATGGCATCCGCCACATCGAAGAGAACCCGGTAGTCCCCAACGCGGATGCGCCAACTGCGGTCGTGCCGACGAGCTTCTTGGAACCATGAGGGCGGGGATTGGACTTCAGTTTCAGGATCGCATCAGACACCCGATCATGAACGTCATCGGACAGACGGCGCATATCCTTTTCCGCCGAGCGCTCAATGACAAGATTATACACGGGATTTGGAGCGCTTGGCCAGGTAGTCCTCGAACGGGCGGAAGGAAAGCGGCTTGGTGCGTGCTTTCTTCAGGTAGGCGATGTCGGCGGCGTCTTCGAGCCGCTCCAACATCTCCTCATACGCTTTGATGGGAAGGATGACCGAAACGGGCTTGCCCTTTCGGGTGACGATCTCCGGCTCGGCGAATGCAGTTTTCATGGCGGCAGATTAACCGATTCAGGCGGTGGTGTAAACCTCCGCGCCGCTCTCGACGAACTCCTTCGATTTTTCCTCCATGCCTTTCGCCAACGCTTCTTCTTCGGAGATGGCTTGTTCGGCAGCGTATATTCTCACATCCTCGGTGATCTTCATTGAGCAGAAGTGCGGGCCGCACATGGAGCAGAAGTGGGCGGACTTGGCACCTTCCTGAGGGAGGGTTTCGTCGTGGTATTCGCGGGCGGTGATGGGGTCGAGGCTGAGATTGAACTGGTCTTCCCAGCGGAACTCGAACCTTGCTTTGCTGAGGGCGTTGTCGCGGTATTGGGCACCGGGGTGGCCTTTGGCGAGGTCGGCAGCGTGGGCGGCGAGCTTATAAGTGATGACGCCGACTTTGACGTCTTCTTTGTTCGGCAGGCCGAGATGTTCTTTCGGCGTGACGTAGCAGAGCATGGCGCAGCCATACCAACCGATCATGGCGGCACCGATGCCGCTGGTGATGTGGTCGTAGCCGGGGGCGATGTCGGTGGTGAGTGGCCCGAGGGTGTAAAACGGGGCTTCGTGGCACCATTCGAGCTGCTTGGCCATGTTCTCCTCGATCATGTGCATAGGCACGTGACCGGGGCCTTCGTTCATGACTTGCACGCCTTTGGCCCAGGCGCGTTTGGTGAGCTCACCCTGGACTTCGAGTTCGCCGAACTGCGCTTTGTCATTGGCGTCGGCGATGCTGCCGGGGCGGAGACCGTCGCCAATGGAGAAGCTGACGTCATAGGCGGCCATGATGTCGCAGATGTCGTCCCAGTGGGTGTAGAGGAAGCTTTCCTTGTGATGCGAGAGGCACCACTTCGCCATGATGCTGCCGCCGCGGCTGACGATGCCGGTCATGCGGTGGGCGGTCATGGGAACGAAGCGCAGCAGGACACCGGCGTGGATGGTGAAGTAATCAACGCCTTGCTCGGCCTGCTCGATGAGGGTGTCGCGGAAGAGTTCCCAGGTGAGGTCTTCGGCCTTGCCGTTCACTTTTTCGAGCGCCTGATAGATCGGCACAGTGCCGATGGGGACGGGGCTGTTGCGCAGGATCCATTCGCGGGTGGCGTGGATGTTTTTGCCGGTGGAGAGGTCCATCACGGTGTCGCCGCCCCACTTGGTGGCCCAGCGCATTTTTTCGACTTCTTCCTCAATGCTGGAAGCGACGGCGCTGTTGCCGATGTTGGCGTTGATTTTGACGAGGAAATTGCGGCCGATAATCATCGGTTCGCATTCCGGGTGGTTGATATTGAGGGGGATGATGGCGCGGCCGGCGGCGACTTCGCTGCGCACAAATGCAGGCGTGATCTCGTTCGGGATGCGCTGGGGGAAGCGCTTGAAGATGCCGGGCGTGTATTCGTTTTGCACCTGCGAGGAGCCGACGTGCTGCTTGTCGAGGTCGTTGCGGACGATGTCGTCTTTGAAATCGGCGATTTGAGCGCGCTTCATGTTCTCGCGGATGGCGATGAATTCCATCTCCGGCGTGATGATGCCGGCCTTCGCATAGGCGAGCTGGGTGACGACCTTGCCGGGCTTCGCCTTCAAGGGCTGGCGCTGGGCGTTGATGGGGGCCTTCAGCGGGCTGAGCAGGCCTTCGCGCTTTGCAGCGGCGTATTCGGCGTGGTTGGCGGTGAGGTAGCCGTTGTCGCGCGGTTCGATCTCGCGGCCTTCGTAGGCTTCCACATCGCCGCGATCGAGGATCCACTGCTGGCGCAGGGCCGGGAGGCCGGTTTCGACGGAGCCTTCATACGATGGATCGCCCCAGGGGCCGGAGCAGTCATAGACGCGGACGGGGTCGTTCTGGATGATGCGACCGTTGAAGTCCTTGGTGGGGGCGAGTGTGATCTCGCGCATGGGCACCTGCACATCCGGGTGGAGCTGACCCTGCACATAGACGCGGGTGGAGGCGGGGAGTTGCTCGGAGGAATGAGCTTCGAAGGATTCTTGGGTGGCGATCATGTCGGAGTTTTTAGTTTCAGGTTTAAAGTTTCAAGTTGGGCTGCTTGACCAAGAAACTGAGATAACCTCCGAGCGAACTCCCTTCGGCGGCATGACCCGCATCAGGTTCGGAGGGTTCGGATCGAGGAAGATCCGTCTCAGTCCCTGCGGTGGGACGCCCCTGTCGTGACGATTGGAGTGTGCGGCTGTGACGGCGCACGTCAACGGCCATTTCTACCACTGGGCAGTCAATTGCGGCAGCAGTTGATTAACCAAGGGAAACCAATTGCATTGATATGGAAATTATAATAATGTTTACGAATCAGATATAAATGCCCCTTTTGCCCTCCATTCTCGTGCGCTGCTGACCAGTGCCGCCCTGCTGCTGACCGCAGCCACGGCGGCGCGGGCTGACCTGGTCACGGAGTGGAACGCCGAGGCGCTGAGCGCGATGCGCACCAGCACGGAAGCACCCGTGATCGCCCGTGATCTGGCGATCCTGCAAACCTCCATGTTCAATGCGGCCGAAAGCCTCCGTTCCGGCTACAACACCTACGGTTTCGGCAGCTACTCCGCGCCGGGTTCCGGCCCGTTGGGAGCCTCACTGGAGGCGGCGATGGCCACGGCAGCGAATACGGTGATGCAGAGCCTGTATTCCGGCTCAGGGGCCGCCTTCACCTCTCTTTATGACACCCAGCTCGGTGGCATCGCCGACGGGCAGGCGAAGACCGACGGCATCGCCTGGGGCGCGACCATCGCCAATGACCTACTAAGCTGGCGCTCCGCCGACGGCGCGGCGGCGGCTGGCAGCACGCCTTACTCGCCAGTGGGCACCATCGGCTACTGGCAGCAAACCTCCGCCGCCAGCCCGTTACTCCCAGGCTGGGGCAACGTGGGGACATTCACGATCACCAGCAAAACCGCCTACACCACCACTCTGCCGGGAGCCTCGCTGGTCGATTATTTGCAAACCGGCCAGTACGCCGCCGATTTCAACCAGGTGAAGGATCTGGGCTCCGCCTTCAGCGGCACCCGTACCTCGGACCAGACCAACCAGGCTTATTTTTGGGCGGCGGGTGACGGCACGGTCAAGATGACGGGCATGTGGAATCAGATCGCGCAAAGCGTCAGTGCCAGCGCCGGGCTGACCGTGACCGACACTGCGCGGCTGCTCGCCGCTGTGAATGTGGCGATGGCGGATGCCTGCATCGCCGCCTGGGCCAATGCCTACGACGTGCAGTTCTGGCGGCCTGAAACGGCCATTGCGAATGGCGGTGTCGGTTTTTTTGACATTGATGGCAATCCCAGCACGGTGGGTGATGACTTCTGGCTGCCGCTGATCAACTCCCCTTCCTACCCCGAATACGCGGCGGTACAAAGCGCCATCAGCTCAGCGGCAGCGGCAGTGCTGGCAGCGTATCTGGGCGACAGTTTCGCCTTCAGCCTAGGCAGCGACATTGATGGCAATGGCAGCACCGACCTCACCCACAATTTCACGAGTTTCAGCCAAGCGGCGGACGAGGCGGCGCTCAGCGGCCTCTATGGCGGCACGCAGTTCATGACCTCCATCACCGATGGTCAAGCCATCGGCGCGAACGTGGCGGATTATGTGGTGAACAACAACTTTGCGCTCGTGCCTGAGCCATCAGGCGCGGTGCTACTGTTGCTGGGGGTCGTCATGTTTCTCTGTGGCGAGCGCCGACGCCGCTGATTGAATTCAGCCATGGCTTCAGGCCAGGAGAGGCATCAAAGCGGCCAGCGCGAACGCGAGAAACAGCGCCAGGGCCACCCACCACCAGAGATTCGCGGTGAGCGGCTGTTTGGAGCTTTTACCGCCGAATTCACGGGCGACGAAGTCATCGTAATCGAACTCATTATCCGGGAGATCGAGGCCATCAGAGCGGGTTTCGGCGCTCCAGCCGGATTTGGCACAGGCACCGCACTCATCACAGGCCACGGCACCGCGCGGGGCCCATTCGCCGCAGGCGGGGCACTGGCCGGGAGGCTTGAATGCCCTGCTCATGGGGCAGGCCGCGTGTCTGCCTGGAGTTGTGGCTGGCGGCTCAGCGGCGCATCACTGGCGGTGAGACGCGAGACCGATACGTCTCGCCGATGAAATGCCGTCGTGTTAGCCAAGCCGCCGAGATGCAACAGTGGCAGCCAGACCGCCTGACGTGAGGGCACCTCAACCGGCCCTCGGCTCAGGGGCGTGAGCATGATCAGCACCGCGATCAAAGTCACTGCCGCAGCGAGGAACTGGCTCGTGTGTTGGGGCCGTCGCCGTTTCATAGGTCAAGGATATTATTTAACACATGTGAAATAATGTCAACCAACGTCTCCTTTGCCGCCTTTTTGCTTGTTTTGAGGTTTTTCCCAGCCAGCGGTGGCGCGTGATTTTGCTCCTCACTGCTGGCTTTGGCGACGGACACAACACCGCCGCACGTTCTGTGGCGGCGGCACTTGAGCGCCTGTGCCCAGGCGAAACCATCGAGGTCAGCGACCTCATCAGCGAGGCGATGCCGCTGCTCGCAGACGTGAGCAAGGCGCTCTACCAGCTCGCCATCACGCACATGCCTTCCGCCTGGCGGCTGACCTATGACCTCATGGGGCGGCGTTCCGTCACCGGCCCGGATTCTGTCTGGCAGATCGCCCTCGTGAACGCACTCAAGCAGCGCCTCGACCAGCGCCAGCCCCGACTGATCGTCAGCACCTATCCGCTGTATCCCGTGCTGCTGGAAACCCTGGCACAACGGCAAAAAATCCCGCCGCTGGCCACGATCATCACTGACTCCATCAGCGTGAACCGCATCTGGGTCATGTCGGACAGCGGACTGTTCTGCGTCGCCGATGAAGAGACCAAAAAAGTGGTGCTCGGCTTCGGGGTGCCGGAGGCGAAGATCCGCGTCACTGGCTTTCCGGTAAGCCTCGCCTTCACCGAGCCGCTGCCGGAACAGCCGCAGCAGTCAAACGCGCGCATTCTCTACCTGCCATCCACGCCGGGTCGCCATGTCGCCGCCACCCTGGAGGCACTGCGGCCGCAATTGCTGGCCGGAGTTAAGCTCACGCTGCCGGTCGGGAAGCACGCCTCGCGCCTGTATCATGTGCTGCGTCGTTTCACCGACACGCTGCCCGCCGGCACCGTGGACATCATTGGCTGGACCAGCCGCATCCCCGAATTTTTGCGCACGCACGATGTGGTGATCTGCAAGGCGGGTGGAGCCATCCTGCATGAGGTGCTCGCCGCGAAAATCCCCGCCGTCATCGACTACGTCGTGCCCGGCCAGGAGGAAGGCAATGCGGAGATGCTGACCAAGCATGACGGCGGCATCGTAACCCGCAATCCCAAGGAAACCGCCGACGCCGTCGCCAGCATCCTCGGCAACGGCGGCAAAGCGGGGCGGCGCATGCGCACCAGCATGGCGAAAATCAGCGTCCCAGACGCCGCACTGCGCACCGCGCGTGCCGTGCTCGCCATCGCAGCTCCCTGAAGTGCCGATGGAATCTCCACTGCCAGTCCCCGTCGTCTGC
>JBDNIB010000284.1:0-8117 GCA_041688535.1 Prosthecobacter sp. | reverse complement strand
GAGGGCGGGTGGATCGATGGGGCTGACGATGATGGCGGTCGGTTTGGTGGCGATGGCCTGGCGAAGCTGCACCGCCTGCTGCGTGGCACTGCCAGCGGCATCGTGCGTGGTGAGTTGGTAGCCCGCCTGCCTGCCGACGAGCATGGCGAGGCCGTTGCGCTGGAACTCCTGCATGGCGACACGGGTGTCCGGCAGCAGGAGAACGAGCTGGGCGCGCTCGTCCTTGGCCGCAAGGCCAGAGGCGGCGATGCTTTCTGGCGGTAGCGGGATGCCGCTCTGAACCACAGGAGCGGTCGCAGCCTCTGGATCGGTGGACGGACGGCAGGCGGCTATGAGGAGTGTGCCGAACAGGAGGACGGTGTGGCGCGGGCAGGTGAGCATGGTGGAGGCGGGCAGTTTAGGCGGTGAAACCGAGTTTGCACAAGTCCGTGATGCCCCTGAAAGCACTGACAGGCTTTTGCTTGCACAATGATGGGACTGCCACAGACTCCGCGCCTGTTTCGCCTCCCCAACCCTTTCGTAATGAGCCACAAAAAGAAGACTGCCGTTGTCACCGGTGCCGCCGGATTTCTCGGTTCCCACCTCACAGACCGTTTGCTGAAGGAGGGCTACAAGGTGATCGGCATCGACAATCTGTTGACTGGCAATGTCCACAACATCGAGCACCTGGCAGGGAAGGGGAACTACAAGTTCATTCATCACGATGTGACGGAGTTCATCTACCTGCCCGGAGATGTGCATCTGGTGTTTCATTTTGCCTCACCGGCGAGCCCAATCGACTATTTGAAGCTGCCGATCGAGACCCTGAAGGTGGGATCCATCGGCACGCACCACGCGCTGGGGCTGGCGAAGGCAAAAGGGGCCACCTTCCTACTGGCATCCACCTCCGAGACGTATGGCGACCCTTTGCAGCATCCGCAGAAAGAAACCTACTGGGGCAATGTGAACCCCATCGGCCTGCGCGGTGTGTATGATGAGGCCAAGCGTTTCGCCGAGGCGCTGGTGATGGCCTACCACCGCACACATGACATGGACACCAAGATCGTCCGCATCTTCAACACCTATGGGCCGCGCATGCGCCTGGAAGACGGACGCGTGGTGCCTGCCTTCATCGGCCAGGCGCTGGCAGGCGAGCCGCTGACGGTGTTTGGCAAGGGTCAGCAGACCCGCAGCTTCTGTTTTGTCTCCGACTTGATTGACGGGATTTATCGCCTGTCCCAGAGCGACTATCATGAGCCGGTGAACATCGGCAATCCGATGGAGATGACCGTGCTGGACTTCGCGAAGGCGATCCTGCGCATCACTGGCAGCAAGTCGGAAATTGATTACCGCGAGTTGCCGGCGGACGATCCCAAGGTGCGGCAGCCCGACATCACGCTGGCGAAGCGCCTGCTGGGATGGGAGCCGCAAGTGCCCTTTGAGGAGGGGATTGCGCGCACGGTGGAGTATTTTCGCGACTTTCTGCGAATCCCTGCTTGATGCGCGACGTGTTTTGCTGATAAAACACTTAAATAACAAGAACAACCACCTGACCGCATGAAATCACTCGCATTGACTTTCGCCACCCTCTTTCTAGCCTCGACCCTGCATGGCCAGGCACCTGCACCTGCAGGTCAGACTCTGCCTGCGGTCAAGGTGGACATCAAACGCGTGACGGTGAGCGAGCAGCCCACGCCACAATTCAGTGCGAGCAATGTGAAAGATAAGCGCTGGCGCCCCAAGAACTGGATCGAGGTGGATGTGGAGTTTGACATTCAAGTGCCAGCGGATGCGGGTGGCAGAAATGGCAGCTACAGCGGTCTGCAGCTCAATATTTACCTGGCCCTGCAGCACACTACCAAAGATGGCAAGCGTGAGGTGGCGCAGGGTACGCTGGATCTGCTGTCTGTTCCGGCAGGGGAGACCTGCCATGCGCTGGCCTACATATCGCCAGCCTCCATGCGGGCGATCTTTATGAAGGACACAGTGACCGCCTCCACCGACATTCAAGGGTGGGGAGTCGAGTTCATCGCCGAAGGGCAGCGCGTGGCAGCAGATGCCAAGCCGGTCAACGGGCCTTGGTGGGAAAAGACCGATGCGCTCGCCATCCTGCCGGGCTTGCTGCTCAACAAGCTGCAAACGCCTTTCGCACCGCTCTGGGGTGACTATGATGTGCCGGTCAAGGCCAAATAAAGCAGCCCATCCCTGCGCCTCCGTATTTCCTGATCAGCGAACATCATCATTTCTAGCATGGCAGCTCCCAATAGCATTGCAGTCATTAATCTCGGCTCCCAACGGGTCGGCGGAGCCATCTTCGGCAGGACGCCCGGCGGGGATCTCATCTTGAAACGTTACGGGTTTGTGGAAATGGACGGCGATCCCTCGGTGGATGTCAGCCGCCTGCCGCAGCTCTCCGTGGCGCTCAGTGAGCTGGTTGCCAAACTGAAGCTCAAAGGGCAAAAAGCTTGGTGTGCCGTGCCTGGCCATCCAGTGTTCAGCCGTTTTGTCAAACTGCCACCCGTGCAGGCGGACAAGCTGGCGCAAATCGTGGAGTTTGAGGCCCGGCAGAATGTGCCGTGGCAGCTTGATGAGGTGTCATGGGATTACGAAGTCGTTTCTGATGCCGGCGAGACCGAGGTGGTGCTGGCGGCCATGAAGCATGAGCCGCTGAATGAGCTGCATGACGAGGTGGCTGACTGTGGCATCAAAGTGGTGGGGATGGATGTTGGTCCGCTGGCGCTTTACAATGCCTTCCGCTACAGCTACCCCGACATGGATGAGCCTGCGCTGATTGTTGATCTGGGCGCGCGTTCCACCAACTTGGTGTTTGTTGAAGACAGTCGATTCTTCACCCGTAACCTATTGGTTGGCGGTGCTGCGGTGACTAACGCGATTGCCAAGGAGTTTGGCGTTCCTTTCGCTGAGGCGGAGCGGCAGAAATGCTCACAGGGTTTTGTGGCGCTCGGTGGCGCGGTGGAAGATCATCCCGACGAGGGCGTGAACGCCATGTCGAAGGTCATGCGCAATTCAATGACAAGGCTGCATGCCGAAATCATGCGCACGATCACCTTCTACCGCAGCCAGCAGGGCGGCAGCGCCCCGAAGCGTGTCTTCCTGGCGGGTGGCGGCTCGGCAGCGGGTTACATCGCCGAGTTTTTCGCCGAGAAGCTAAAACTGCCAGTCGAGGTCTTTAATGGCATGCGCGGGGTGCAGCCGGACCGTAGTGTGGATGCGACTGCTGTACAGCTTGATGCGCCAGCGCTCGGTGAGCTCGTCGGCCTAGCGCTGCGCGGTCTTGGAGCCTGCCCATGTGAAATCGAACTAATACCTGACGCGGTGGCTTCCGCGCGTGACGCGGCGCGGCGGGCGCCCGCGCTGATCCTCGCAGGAATGTGTATCCTGGGGGCGCTTGGTGCCTCCATTTTCTGGTTCAAGAGTGCTGATGCCGCCATTCAAGATCGTGCCGCCGTCATGCAGGCGGATGGCACGCGTTTGAACAAACTGGCGGGTGACATTCGTCAGTTGGACATCCGGCAGGAAGAGCTGCGTGTCCGCAGCTCGCAGCTTGAGCAGGCTGTGACGGACCGCTCATGGTGGGTGGAATTGCTCAGTTCCCTCAACCAGCAGTTCGACAATGACCTGATCTGGCTGACCGTCATCGAGCCTATCAAGGACGGCAAGCCTCTCACCGCGCCTCTTTGGGGCGGCAGCAACGACGACAAGACAGCCAAGTCTTCGGGCGGCAAAAGCGAGGTGCCCGCCGAGCCAGTCTATGAGCTGCGCCTGCAAGGGCTATACCGCAGCAACGCCGAGGGAGAGCAGAAGGTGGTCTATGATTTTGCCGCCAAACTGGCGAAACTAAACGCCTTCGTTCTCACGGACTTTGAAACCAACCGTGACAAGTATGTCAAGGTGGACAGCGGGGTGGAAGGTGACCGCTACGCCTATCAATTCGAGATCAAAATGCCTCTGCGCAAGCCTCTGCAATTCAAATAAAGACCATGGACTGGATTCGTGAAAACAAACCTCTTGCCGCCATCCTTGGCGTCATCCTTGCAGGATCACTCGCCCTCGGCTACCTGCTGTTTGGTGCCTGGAGCCAATACACTGAAACCCACGAGGGTTATCTCGGGCTGGGTTCCCAAGTGGCCTCACTGAACAGCGCGCGGCTTGCGCCCACTGCGGACAATCTGAAAAACAAGCAGGCGCTGGTGGATGAATACGCGGCGTTGGTGAACCGGCTTGGCGGTGCGTTGCTGTTCATGCAGCCTCCGGTGCCGCCGATCAAAGACATTGAATTCCAGGCCAAACTCAAGCTCAAGATCACCGAAGCACGCAACGCTGCGGCGGCGGCCAAGATGTCGCTCCCGCCAGAATTTGCCTTTGGTTTTGACGACTACACAAACAATCTGCCAAAGTCCGCAGCAGCGGCAGCTGAGCTCTCGGGGTACCTGGATGCCATGGAGGAACTCGTGAAGCTGTTCCAGGAAAGCGGCGTCATCTCCGTGGACCTGTTGGAACGTTCCGCACTCGCTGTGGAGCAGGGGGCGGCAGCCAGCGCCCCACAGGGCAATGCCCGCCCTGGCATGCAGGCCCAGCAGACATCAGCAGCTCCGATTCTCGAAAAACGGCAAATATCCGTGATTGTCACCTTGGACCAGGGGGCGCTGCAATTGCTGATCAGCCGCTTGGCCAATCCTGCGGACATGCCCTTTTTCACCAGTCTGCGCCTGCTGCGCATCGAAAATGAGCGCCAGGATGGCCCGGTCCGCTCTGATGTTCGTGCCCCGGAAGCTCCTCCACCACAAGAAGGTGCTGTGGCTGTAGCATCAGATGAAATCAAGCCCCCGCCACCCGCACCTGTTGACTCAGTCCCCATCGTCGGGAAAGAGCGGTTGAAGGTCAGAATGGAGATTGATTTGGTGAAATTTCTGGCCGTGGCGCAGGCCGGTGCGGCTCCGTCCTCTCCGGCACGTTGATCGCTCCCACTTTTTACAAACCAACTCCTTTACGCACCATGCAGAACAGCCAGGGCAGCTACGAAAAAATCATCTTGACCATCTCGTCCCTCTTCGCCATCGGGGTGGCAGTGTATTTGGTCCTCCAGTCGCAGGGCTTTGAGGAGAGTCTTGCATTGAGTCAGGCAACCTTAAAGAATGACCTGAATCCGCCTGACAAACAAGCGGTCGCCGATGCCACGGACACCCTCAAGAAGAAATACTTTTGGGTGTCACCTGAGCGAAATGGCAAGCCCGTGCCGCTGAATAAATCCGTGCTTCTTGTCATGAAATTGGGGGAAACCGTGCCCTTTGACCTCTTGCTGCCAGAGCCGCAATTACGGCCACCCATGACCAACAAATTCCTGGTGGGGGACACGTCAAAAATTCCGCCAGAAACACCGCTGCCTGACATTTTCTCTCCCAATGTGGGTGTGCTGGACGCAGACAATGACGGCTTTTCCAATCTGGAGGAATTCACCGCCAAAACCAATCCACGGGACGCACACAGCATGCCGCCCTTCACTGACAAATTGGTCTTGCGCCAGCGCATCAGCCACGATTACGTCCTGAAGCTTGTCAGTGGAGACGGGGCCACTTTTCAAATCCAGCGGTTAAAGCCGTCCAAGGCCAGCGTGTTCAAGCCGCTTAACGAAGAATTCGGTTTCGACAAGGGGGTCACTCGTTTCAAATTGCTCTCCGCCAGGAAAGACACCATTCAGCATCCGACGCTTGGCCCCATGGAGGCCGCCGTGGTGAAGGTGCTCGACTTGTCCACGAACAAGGAATTCGAACTCATTCAAGGGGATGAAAAAAACCTGGCTGAATACGAGGCCGAATTGGAATTCCGCTGGCAAAAACGCCAAGCTATCCCTGGCGTGCGGGAGGGCAAGACCTTCCAACTTCCAGGACTTGGCAAGACCTACCACATTCTCACGCTGGAAGAAACCAAGGCAGTCATCGCGCCTGACGTCGGTGGAAAACCAGGGAAAGAAACCATTGAAATTAAACAAGGATAACCTCACCGCCTTTTTTCTCCCAACCGAAAAAATATCTCGCCAAAGCTCGCTCTCATCTGTTAATAATCTTCCTTTACCACAAAAATTGCTGCTAGTTCGCCTTATGACCCATCACTCCCGTCTGGTCTCCCGACTTTATCTCATTGTCCTGACTGTGGCTTCGCCGCATCTCATGGCTCAAAACTCCGTGTCCGGCATGGCGGACCGCGAAATCGCACGCCGCTATGCCCGTGTTGAGGATGCGCGCACGGCCATGGACCGCGGTGACAAACTCTTCAGTGAAGGGGATTATGAAGGCGCGCTAGGCTCTTACAAGGCCGCCATTGATGTGCTTCCTAGTAGTGCCCCGCTGATACGTGATTGGCTGGACCTCGCCCAGTTGAAGCACGCTGACTGTAGTGTCGTGGTGGCTCGTGAGCGGGCCAAAGCGGGCAATTACAAAGAGGCGCGCCAGATGCTTGAGGGTGCCATGATCTCAGTGCCTGGGCATCAAGGGGCTATAGCCTTCTTGCGGCAGTTAGATGATCCGGACCGCTGGCCTCCGGCACTTACTCCTGAACATGTTGAAAATGTGGGCAAAGTGAAGAGCGGACTACTCCTTGCAAACAGCTCGGTGGAAATTGGCAACTACGACAATGCCCTCAAGCAATTTCAGGATGTGTTGCGCACTGACCCCTACAATAGCGCGGCCCGCCGTGGCATGGAAAATGCCGAGCGCAAGCGGATGGAGTATTTCAAGTCTGCCTATGACCACCAGCGGGCCAAGATGCTCGCCCAGGTTGACGAGGCATGGGAGGACAAAATCCCGGTTCAAGGCACGCAGGTTGCGTTTGAATACGGTACTGGCCGCAGCCCTGGTGCCTATTTGACCGACAAAATGAACAAAATCATCTTCCCGACGGTTCAATTCCAAGGGGCGGCCATTGAAGAGGCTATTGAGTATCTGCGGGTTAAGAGCCGTGATCTGGATACCTTCACAGATGCGTCCGGCGTTAAAGGCGTGAATATTATCCTTCGCACCGGCGATGCGCCGAGCAATGCGTCCATCAGTCTTGATTTGAAAGATGTGCCAATGTCCGAGGCTCTGCGCTATGTGACCGAGTTGGCGCAGATGAAGTATAAGGTAGAAGCGCATGCCATCTTGGTGGTGCCACTTTCGGAGGATGCCAGCCAGCAGTACACAAGGAGTTATCGCGTGCCGCCAGACTTTTTGAGCTCTGGCGGTGGCGATAGTGGTGGCGGTGGTGCAGCCGCGCCAGCCGCACCAGCAGATCCCTTTGCCGCAGGCGGTGGCGCAGCTGCGGGTGGCAGCGGTCTCATCACCAGAAAGTCGGCCAAACAAATTCTGGAAGCAATGGGCATCACATTTTCGGATGGTTCATCAGCCAGCTTTAATCCTGCGACGTCCCAGTTGGTGGTTCGCAACACGCAGCCCAATCTTGACTTGGTCGAGGCATTTGTGGAAAGCTTGATCAATCAGGGGCCAAGATGGTCGTGATCACCTCCAAATTTGTCGAAGTGACTCAGAATAACACCGAGGAATTGGGCTTTGACTGGCTTCTTGGCGGCGCAAGCCTTAATGGGAGTGTGTTTGCTGGAGGTGGGGCCACCGGGTCGGGAAATGCATTCAATCCTGGTAATTTCCCCTTTCAGGGGACGAATGTGATTCCTGCAATTTTAGGCAATACCGGTCAGCTGATTTTCCCTGCCCAGACTCTAAGTTCGGCTGTCGGTGGTCCACTTCCCTCGGGACTCCCGGTGGGCACAATTGCCAATGGTGGCGGTGGTGGACCAGTGACCTCTGGATTGAGAAGCGGAACTTACGCTTTAAGCAATAATAGCATTGATAATCTGCTCAGTAGTGGAGCTACGACTACGGCTTCTTCTGTTGCTCCTGGAATTTTCTCTGCGGCAGGAGTCTTCACTGATCCTCAATTCCAAGTTGTGATGAGAGGCTTGAGTCAGAAGAAGGGTGTGGACTTGATGAGTGCTCCAAGCGTCACGACCAAAAGCGGCACGCGAGCCACCATGGAAGTTGTCCGGGAGTTTATTTACCCTACGGAGTTTGACCCGCCGCAATTACCACAGGGCTGTGGTGGTGGCTTAAATCTCGGTGGCGGTG
>JBDNIB010000283.1:0-3122 GCA_041688535.1 Prosthecobacter sp. | reverse complement strand
CACCCCTACTTCAATGCACCGCATATCGAGATCGCCACTGCTGCGCGCTTCGTGCAGGGCAAGTCCTCGCTGGATGAGCAGGCGAAGAAATACATGGCCGACGACGCGCAGCAATACACCGCGCTCTTCGCTGACAGCTCCGAGGCCGTGCTGATGACCAACCGCGCTGGCTCCGGGCTCTACAACCGCACGTTCATGGAAGGCTTCATTCGTCCCGGCCTGCATTTTCGCAACTGGACCAGCCGCTCGAATTACCCCGCCTGCGGCATCGTGAAAACAGGCACCTCGGAGCTGTCCATCTACGTCCAGCGTCATTACGGCCAGAGCCACAACCTGATCGAGCGTTGCGCCTTGCGGCTTGATGGTTTCGCCTCTCTTCACGCCGATTACGAAGGCGGCACCATGCTCACTCATCCGCTGAAGTTCACTGGCAAAGAGCTTCACTTGAACTTCTCCACTGGTGCCGCTGGTCATGTCGCCGTTGAGCTGCAGGCCGAGTCCGGCACGCCCATCCCGGGCTTCACTCTCGCCGACTGCGCCAGCCAGTCCTACGACGACATCGACCGCATCATCCGCTGGAAGAACGGCAGCGATCTCTCCGCACTTGCGGGCAAGCCGGTGCGTCTGAAATTCGATCTCCGCGATGCCGATGTGTTTTCCCTGTGGTTCCGATAACACATGACAGAGTGATGTTGCGAAGAAAGGAAATTGGCAGCGTATGCTCATCACTGGTCCGCTCAAAGAACCAGCAGTATCAGGTCGCACTGAGCGTAGTAATCACGACCTGATTCTCCGGCTTTGAACTCAAGCATGAAACACGCCTTCCTCATCGCACTTTGTCTCGGTTTTGCGGCGGTTTCTGGCGCACAGGAGGTGCAGAAGCAATACACCGCCGCGAAGGCCGATGCCACGCCAGCGAGCTTCACCGACGTATCCTACGGTTCGCATTTTCGCCAGACGATGGATGTGTGGCTGCCGAAGTCGGCCAAGCCCGCACCCGTGGTGTTTTACATCCACGGCGGCGGCTGGGGCGCGCAGGACAAGACCGACATTCATCAGCATCTCGATGTGCCTGCCCTTCTCGATGCCGGCATCGCCGTGGCCTCGATCAACTACCGCTTCCTGGTCGATGCAAACGCCGCGAAGGCCACACCGCCGCTGCAATGGCCGCTCCAGGATTCTGCGCGTGCCTTGCAGCATCTGCGCTCGAAAGCAGGCGAGTGGAACCTCGACAAAACCCGCATCGCGGCCAGCGGCGTAAGCGCGGGCGGCTGTTCCTCGCTCTGGCTTGCGATGCACGCTGACATGGCCGATCCGCAGAGCACCGATCCCATCGCCCGCGAGTCCACGCGCGTGCTTTTCACCGCCACCAAGGCCCCGCAACCCTCACTCGATCCGCAGCAACTCGTCGAGTGGATTCCGAACAGCGAATACGGCGGTCACGCTTTCGGTTACGTCGGCAAAACGCGCAAAGAGACCTTCGTGCCCTTTCTAGCGAAGCGGGACAAGCACCTCGCCGATCTCCAGCGCTACTCGCCGTTGTCCCACGCCAGCGCTGATGACCCGCCCGCCTTCATCCTCTGCACCAAAGACGACAAGCCACCTGTCAAAGGCGAACCACAGACCGACGCTACCCACAGCGCCGTCCTCGGCCTCATGCTGCAGGACACGCTGAAGCCGCTCGGGGTGGAGTGTGAAGTGCGGCATCCGCTCGACGGCAAACCCGCGACGACGATGCAGGAACTCCTGCTTCATCATCTGAAAGGCGGGCAACTATGAAGCACTGCTTTCTCGCCTTTGCCTTACTGCTTGCCTCTTCGTTGGCCGCAGATGAGAAGCCTGCCATTGCGGGCATCTGGCTGATGGGGCAGTCGTTGTGCGATGGATCGGAGTCGCTGCCCATTGTGAGTGCTGATGACTCGGGCTGGGGCAACTTTGCTTTTGAGCGTGGTGTGCGCACCTGGCTTCCTCGCGACAACTCAGCCACACCGGAGCAACGTCCGGCGGAGCAGTTTCAATGGGTGCCGCTGCGTGCGCAGGCGAATGGCGGTCTCGGTGAAACAGTGGCGAATGGAATCGCCGATCATTGGAAGGCGATGCTGGTGTCGATGCAGAAGGATCGCGCAGCCAAAGAGTTGCCACATTTTCTCGTGGCCTGCGCGGGGCAGGGCGGGCGGCAGATTCAGGAACTCTCCAGCGTAGATCTCTCGGTGGATGAACGCACGCCGGAGTCACGGCAGCATGGCGGCGGCTATTATCGCACGAGTCTCGATGATGCGCGGCGTGCGGTGGAGCAGGCGAAGGCGATGCGTGTGCCGTTTCAGATCCGAGCGCTCTACTGGATGCAAGGCGAAGGCAATGGTGGACCGACAGGCGGTCTGATGCCCACACGTTGGGATGAAGAGCTGCCACGCAGCCAGGGGCTCGCGTGGTATCGCGATCAACTCATCGCGTATCGCCGCCAGTGGTCGGCGGATTTGTGTGCCATCACCGGCCAGCGTGGCGAGCTGCCGCTGTTCACTTATCAGACACTCGGGCCTGCTGGCGAGGCGCAGATGTTGGCGGCCGATGTGGATGCCGCGATCTACCTTGTGGGGCCGCACTACGCGGTGACCAGCGCGATCAACAGCCGAACAACGCAAGGCCGCCATGGCGATGCGATCCATCTTTCCGCCGATGGCGAGCGCTGGTGGGGCGAGCAGGTGGGCAAGGTCATGCACCGGGTACTGAATCGCGACGAGGACTGGCAGCCGCTGCGCCCGCGTGGCGCTAAGCTCGATACGGCACGCGACAGCATCGTCATCGAGTTCACCGTGCCGCGTCCGCCGCTCGTGCTCGATACCGCCTTTCTTGCGCGGCAGGAGATCGCGACGAACGGCGGCTTTTCGTCACTCGCCGGTTTTCAGGTGCGCGACAGCACCCGACAAACACTCGCTCTGACATCCGCCGAAGTCGTGGCACCGACTCAGTTGTGCCTTCGCTTTGCCAAACCGCTGCCTGCTGACCAGACCTGCCGCGTCAGCTACGGGCATCCGTATTCCCAGACTCTCGGCAACATCGCCGCGCTTCGCAGCGGGCCAAACAAAAACGAGGAGATGGTGTTGCAGGCCAGTTTTGCCGAT
>JBDNIB010000282.1:0-2072 GCA_041688535.1 Prosthecobacter sp. | reverse complement strand
TTACCAAAGTCGGGACGCTCTCACTTCCCGCTCACATCAAAGCAGAACAGCAGCTCCTGATCGCGCAGGAAGAGCTTGCCGCCGCTGACGACGGGGTGGGTCCAGACCATGCCTTTCGGGTTCCGCTGCGTGGTCTGCGGGCTGAGCGTGAAGCGGGCTTTTTCCGTCCATGCCTCGGGCGAGGCTTCGAGGAGCACCACGGTGCCGGTCTTTTCTTCGAGGCAGTAGAACATGCCGTCGGCGCAATGGATCGCGCCTTTGCCGAGGGCTTTCTTTTCCTGCCATTTCACGGCACCGGTTTTGAAGTCCATGCAGGTCCAGCCGTTCTTGCCGGAGTAACCGTAGAGATGCCCCTGATAGAGGATGACGCCGCCATGGTGGTTCTCCATGTCGGTGCTGGCATACAATTCCTCGACCGAGTTGCCGGGGCCGATTTTGACTGACTTGCAGCCGACGCCGTAACCAGCGGTGACGAAGACCTGGCCCTCATGGAAGATGGGCGTGGGGATGACGGCGGTCTTGCCGGGGAACTCGATGCGCCAGAGCACCTCGCCATTCGCGGCGTTCACACCGGCCACACTTTGCATCGTGAGCTGGATGATCTGCTTCGCGCCGTTGTGATCCACCGCGATGGCGGAGGCATACTGCGCCCCATCGGTCCAGCCTTCGGACTGCCAGGCCTTTTTGCCGGTGCTTTTGTCAAAGGCTGCCAGCGTGCCCTGCGCTCCGCCGGGAGTGACGACGACGAGATCGCCAACAATCAGCGGGCTTTCGCAGTAGCCCCAGCCGGGCACCTTGCCACCGAGATCAATCATGCTCGCACGCCACAGCTCCTTGCCATCAGCGGCGTTCAAGCAAACGAGAATCCCCTTCCCGCTCAGCGCATACACCTTGCCGCCATCAATTGTTGGTGTGGAGCGCGGCCCATCGCCCCAGCCGTTCGTGAGCAGGGCTCCCGCTTCCGCGGACCACTTTTCCTTACCCGTGGCGGCATCAATCGCGATCACATACTCCACCGCATCACGCGCGCCCATGGTGTAAAGCGTGCCGCCAACCACGGCGAAGCCCGCGTAACCGAGGCCGGTATCCTCATTGAGCCAGACCCGCTTTGGCCCGTCGGCAGGCCAAGTTTTGAGCAAACCGGTCTCGGTGGAGATGTCGGTGCGGTCAGCACCACGGAATGTGGGCCAGTCGGCAGCGGTGGCGAGGGTCAGGGCCAGCAGGGAGAAAGCGGTGGTGATACGGATCATGGGAGAGAATTGGAGTTGCAATGAGAACGCAGGCATTGAGCCGGAAAAAGCAGGCGATGGCGAGGAAAAACTCATCCGACCGTCTGCCCGAGATTGTAGCTTGCTTGTGAGAACGGGAGTCTCGTAAAATCTTGAGCATCATGGAGCATGTGAACCGATTCATTCTGCTGATCGCAAGCGCGGCGGCCTATGCACTGGCATTTCCACCCTTTGGTTGGTGGCCGCTGGCTCTTTTCAGCGTGGCACTGCTCGCAGGCATCCTTGACGGAGCACGTCCCATCCATGGGCTCATGGCAGGCTATTGGTGGGGTATGCTAGCGTTTGGCACCGGACTGTCGTGGCTCTGGAATATCTTCGGCACCTTCAGCATCTTGCTCTGGGGCATTCTGGCGGTTTTCGCCGCGTTGTTTGGCTGGCTGGTCGCGCTGGCACGGCAGCGTGGCATGAACGGCTGGAGGTTGGCGCTGTTCACCGCGCTGGCATGGACCGGCACCGAGTTCGTGCGCTGCGAACTCATGCCACTGCGCTTTCCCTGGATGAATTTGGGACTGGCGCTGGAGCCATGGCCGCTGGTTTCCTGGGTAGGCGTGTATGGCTTGGGGTTTGTGGCGGTGCTGGTGATCGTGGTCCTCATTCATTGCGGTTGGAAACCGCTTCGAGTCATCGTCCCTGTTATCGCACTTGCCTTGCTGCTGGAGGTTCGCTTCATCAAACAACCACATATTCGAGTGGCCGCTGTCCAGGCGGAAGGAGCCGCGACTGAAACTTATTTAACGCTCTCTGACAAAGTGCCTGCCGAGACGCAGATCATCGTCTGGCCGG
>JBDNIB010000030.1:0-3026 GCA_041688535.1 Prosthecobacter sp. | reverse complement strand
GTTCCCTTTGACCATGAACATCCGCCACCTCTCCAGTCTGCTCTGCGTCCTCCTCGCCGCCTGCTCCACGCCAAGGAACCCTGAAACGAAACCGATGGGCGAGAACGTGCTGAGCCAGGAGGCGATCAAGGCCGCGAAGAATAGCCCCGTGGATTTTGTGACCCATGTGAAGCCGGTGCTGGAGGCGAAATGCGTAATGTGCCACAACCGTAAGGCGCTACCCGGCCACATGAGCCTGGAAAACCGCACGCAGGCGATGCGTTCGGGGGCGCTGGGCGCTTACATCGTGCCGGGGCACCCGGAAAACAGCCTGCTCATCGCCAATGTCGAATCCGCACATCACCACGTCAGTGTCATGCCCGCTGTGGGCGAGCGTTTGACGAAGGACGAATACGCGATCCTGACGAAGTGGGTGAAGGAAGGCGCAAACTGGCCTGCGGGTGCCGCCGGGACGCTGCACATCATTCGGTAATCAGATTTTCTTATCCTGGGCATTGGGGATTCGTCATTGCCCCGAGGGCTGGTCATGCTCACCATGCGGCATGGCAGACTCACGCACCCTGATTTCCAATCCCGCCGATCTCAAACCCGACACCGCTTGGAACGAGACGGTCTGGGCCTACACGAGTGAGGAAGAGCTCGTGGATCACACCACGAAGGCACGGCTCTGTGTCGCCACGCTGCTGCCGTTCAAGAACCAGCAACCCGACTGGGAAGGCTTCACCAAAAGCGTGCGCTGGATGCAGCAGTGCGCGGCGCATTACGGCGTGGAGATGGTCTTCGTGCTCAATGCGGACACCGGTTACATCTTCGATCTGAGCAATGAACTTTACGCCGAGGTGCTGAAGCGCTTCCGCGCGGAATTTCCCGAGCAACGCTTCATCGCCGGGGTGACCGCTCGCGGTACGGAGAACGACAGCGCGTTCAAAGCCGAGCGCTACTGGCCGCTGCTCGACATCGCACAGGAGCATGACAACTGCGAGATGATGATCATGACCAGCAAGCTGCTCAACACGCTGGAAAACGAGCCGCGTCGCGACGCCTACTTTCAAATCGCCGAGCATCTCATCCGCCCCGGCATCGCGCACGCGCTGGAGCCGTCCTTTGTGCCGTGGGCCACGCCGTTTGACCCGTGGCTATTCCATGAGATCGCGCTGCATCCCGCGTATGTCGGCGGCAAGGTCAGCACGCTCGACGAGCCGCACTTCCATTACTGGGCCGCGATGTGCAAGGGCCTGAACCTGCCCTTCTCCCCGCACAGCGGCGACGATTACGGCATCGCCACGGCGATCAAGCTCGGGCTGCCGCTGCTGATCGGTGCAGGTGTCAGCGCCTGCCCGTTGATCTGCGCGGCGCGCGACATGTGGCTGCTGGACAGCGTGGCGGACAAGCGTTTCAAGACTGGCACGGGGCGGTTTGACACGCGGGTGTACAAGCTATTCGAAGCGTTCCAGTCGTTTGAGGACATGGTGTTCCGGTTGGATGAGCGCATGAGCGCGTCGCCCTACAAGCACAGCACGGCGCATGTGCTGCATCAGCTTGGATTGATCGATTCGCCCGAGGCACACCCGGACTGCAAGGATCTGCGTGGGGCGGATGAATCGCAGAGGATGACGGAGGCGATGCGGCGGCCGAAGCGGCTGGCGAAGAAGCTGGGGGTGCCGTTGTTTGGGGAGTGAGTTTGTCCCGGGTCAGGCATCTGAAGACTGCTGAATCCAAGCTCTCCTTGGATCAGCCAGGACAATCCATGCCCACAAATATGCAGCAGCAATGACCATGAGCTTCACTGTTTCCATGGTGCCCGCCATATAGTCCCAAACAACGAAGGACGGAATGAGCCAAACCGGCAACGCAAAGCCTACAAATTTGCGAACGTACGACGCGCAATTAACCAGCAAAGCTACAATCAAGAATACGTGGGCTACCAGAGGCATCAGCAAGGCAAATCCCACTGCGTAACGCCACGAAATTTCAATTCCATTTGGATTACTGCCGCCAGTGATTGCCAATCCCAACAGAAACGCCATCAATGAAAGAACAGTGACAGGCAGACAAAACAGCGTGAACAATGCTTTTACGATCACTATTCTAGAAGACCTCTTCACGACTCGGAAGGTCCTTGATCAAGAATCGCCTCCATCATCCGCAGCGCCTCACGGTTAGGCTTCACGTCATGCACACGCACAATGCGGGCACCGTGTTCGCGGGCGTAGGCGCTGAGGGCGATGGTGGGCCAGAAGCGGTCTTCCATGGACTCGGAGTGGATGACGCGGGCGATCATGGATTTGCGTGAGACGCCGACGAGCAGCGGACGCTGCGTGGCGAGCTGCGGGAGTTCGCGCATGAGGGTGAGGTTGTGCTCCAGGGTTTTGCCGAAACCGAAGCCGGGATCGAGCACGATGCGCTCGGGGGCGATGCCTTCGAGTTCGAGTACGTGCAGGCGGTTGGCGAAGTAGGCAGCCACGGCGGCAACGACATCGTCATACTGGGGATTTACCTGCATGCTCTGGGGCGTGCCTGTCATGTGCATGATGACGATGCCGGCCTTGGAGTCGGCGGCGACGCGGGGCATGGCGGCGTCTCCCCGGAGGCCGGTGACGTCGTTGATGATGTCGGCTCCGGCATCGAGCGCGGCACGGGCGACGGCGGCCTTCATGGTGTCGATGGAAATAAGCGCCTGGGTTTGTGAGCGCACGGCACGGATCACCGGCAACACGCGACGGAGTTCTTCGGCTTCATCGACCGGTTCGGCTCCAGGACGCGTGGATTCGCCGCCGATGTCGAGGATGTCGGCACCTTCAGCGATGAGTTCGAGCGCATGCAGTACGGGGCAGCCGGTATCGAGAAAGCGACCACCGTCGGAGAAGCTGTCGGGCGTGACATTGACGATGCCCATGATGAGGCCGCGATGGGTGAGATCGAGATCGTGGTTGCCGAAGCGCCAGCGGAACATGGTTGGTTAGAGCGGTGCTGCCGCCAGCGGGCATGTTGAGTTGAATCAAGCGCCCGCCAAGTGAAAAAGTGCG
>JBDNIB010000281.1:0-3694 GCA_041688535.1 Prosthecobacter sp. | reverse complement strand
GGGGTTCGCCCTTGCTGCAAAGGATGACTTCCTCTCCACCAATGGCGGCAAGGACAAGCTGGGAGAGGCGGCTCTTGGCCTCATGCATGTTGACGGGGATCATGATTAGCTAACCTAGCTAAAGACAGAGTGATTGCAAGGCGGCAGCTACTAGATGACGCGCACTGGGTAGGGAGCGATGAGGGGATCAGGCGTGACTATGGGCAGGCCCTCGTAGATGGCGTGGGCGATCAGGAGGCGGTCAAAGGGGTCGCGGTGCAGACGGGGGGAGCTTTGTCAGCGTGTAAATCGTGTCGTCATCCAGGGTGCGGTAGTCGAGTCCAGGGTTTTTGACGGCGGCAGGGGCGGTCTGTTTCATAGGTTTCATGAGAAATCTGTCTGATCTGTCTGATCTGTCTGATCCGTCTGATCCTTGACTAGACTGGCACAGTGCCTTTGCAGTCTGGGTAGGCGGTGCAGCCCCAGAACTGGCTGCCAGGGGTTTTGCCGGTCTTAGCTGTGCGCAGGGCCATGAGGGTGCCGCACTGCGGGCACTGGGGGATTTTCTGGGAGAGATCTGACGGATCTGTCTGATCAGACAGATCTCTTTTGGAAGAGCGCCGCCGCCGCTCCCGCTCCGCGATGCGGGCAGTAGCGAGCTGCTCTGAGTAGCCGCCGTCATCTATGAAGGCGCGCTCCAGCGCGGCGATCTGCTGGTCCAGCAGGTAGTTCGCCTGGTGGATGAGGCAGATGGTGGCATTGGCGCGCACGGCGGGGTCTGTGTGCTCTAGCCAGGGAGCGTAGAGCGCCCAGCGCTGCTGGTCAGCGAGATCTGTCAGATTAGACGGATCTGACGAATCCTTTTGTGGATGCTGGCTGCGCCAACTTGCAGGCACCCTGCGCACGGCACTGGCCTCTGGGCTATCAGGTGCCCACTGAGGCAGACGGCGATGGCGAAGGTAGTCCTCATAGTCCAGCAGTAGCTCTTCCAAGCTGGCGCGGGCTACACTGACGAGCCGCAGTTCCGTCTGCGAGGAACTAGCAGCAGCGCGGCTGCCTTCGGCAATGTTTTGCCGCCCACTGCGGGCCGCCTGCACCATCTGGTCCACGGTGCGTGAGCGGGAGTCTATGAACTTCTCACAGAAGAAATAAGTAGCGTCATAAACGAGCGTGGTGGTCTGAAAGCTAGCCGTCTTCCGGTAGCCGCCGGAAGGCCGCAAACGGAGTGGTTTACCAGAGTCGTCTGATGCGTCTGATGCGTCTGATTGCATGGCTTTCAGTAAGGATTATGGTCAAACACGATGACCGACCCGGTGACCGGGGAGTCATAAGCCAGCACACGGGCGATGCCGTGCAGCGTGTGGGCAAGCCGGAGGTAAAGCCACACAGGGCCTGGGCCAGTGAGTGTGACATCGGCTCCACGCGACACAGCCTGTTTGACCGCCGCTTCATAGGCAGGCAGGTCAGCGAGCTTGGCTGTGCCGGTTGCGGCGTAGAGGGTGGAGATGTCGAGGGTCATCGAGCGAAGATGCTGGGTTGATAGACGTTGTCGGCGGTGATGAGGCGGATGCCGAGTTTCTTCGCCTGCTGCTGGAGATTGGCGGCGACTTTCCCCTGTGGCGGCTGGAGCACGGCGAGGAAACGGCGGTTGAAGCTGCCGCCAATGGTGGCAGCGCGGGCACGGACCTCCTCCAAGAGAGGAAGAAGTCGGGCTTTGGCGCCGCCGCGCTTGCAGTTGATGTAGAGCAGTTCCACGCCATCAAGGGCGAGCACATCTTCCTCGGTGTCTGGCCCGTTGCGGTCGCCCACTTGGCATGACCAGCGCAGATCGCGGAACAAGGCACTCTTTTGCGCGGCATCGCAGACGATGACTTCCCACCAAGCGCCGGTGAGGAATGCGGCGGTGTGCTGCATGGGTTCTACGGCCTTGAAGTAGCGTGCCGCAAAGTCGGAAACCTGGTGATGCGCCAGATGATCCAGCTCCGCGCGGGTCATGTCCGGCAGGAGGACTTCTGTTGCGGAACCGCCAGGACGGACGAGCCCGGCTTCGACGGCAAGCTTGGCGACTGTTTCCGGCAGGTGGATCGGCCTGTCGAAAACGGGCAGCCAGTCCTTGGGCGTGCGCGGTTCCAATCCTTTCGGGAGAAGCCCACCGGGACCGTGCAGTGCGGCGTGGGTGGCTTCCTCATCAGCGATGGTTTGGAAAAGGTGCTCTGCAAGTGGCAGCATGGGTTGCCAAGGTTTGCCGCCGGTGATGCGGGAAACGCCGTTGGCGATGCCGAGCACGTCCACACGCAGTTGATTGCGGATCGGAGTGAAGCTCCAATCACCCGCGAGTAACGCATTCATTTCAGGGCTAGTCGTACCGTCCACAAAGCAGGCATCCTGCGTGTCCACATACAAGGAGGGTGCCTTCTTGGTCTGCGCCGCAGCGAATGCGCCGATGCTCATGAGGTTGGTGCCGCCCGTGAAGTTCACCACTGCCTGCCCATCCTGTTTCACTTTCGCGAGTGCGTCTGTCACGGCATTGAAACACTCGGGAATGCCCGGCATCGCTGAAAGCTGGATGGACTCCAGTTCAGGATCAATCCCCGCAGCCTTCGCCGCCGCTTTCAGCACCGCCGAACGCGCCGCTGTCTTGGGCGTGACGAGATGCACGAGCTTCTGCGGTCTCAGACGAAGAATGGGCAACAGGTTTTGCATGGTCTGCTCGCTGATGAGCTGGATGAGAGTGAGGTTGGACATGGAGAGAAGATGGATGTGATGAGGTAAAAGCGCACGACTGGGGATGTCCGGGGAGGTCAGTGGCATTCATACGAACAACATCCCAGCGTGCTCAGGCGATGAGAAGGGTCATGGGAAGGCGGTGAGGGACGTGTCGGCCTTCATGGCGTTGTAGAGAGCCCCTGAGACTCTTCGTGTCTGCGTTGGCTGTCGATTTGGCGTTAGATACACGTCTTGAGTGATGTAACCCCACTGCCGGTTGTCGATAAAAATGATGAGGGCTCGCCAAGTGCGATCGGCTGCGCGGTGTGGGCGAAGTAGAACGGGGGAGGCAAAGCGGCCTTTGATTTGTTTACCAGCAGGTGGTGACTCGGCGCTCCAGTCTCCATACTTTGCCATCATGGGCATTCCGAGGGCGGGACGATAGCCTGGGCCAATGTGGAGATCTGCTGCGTCGTGGTCACTTTGGGCGAAGCCCCAACCTGCGTTATAGGGTGGCTTTTTGTTGGTCGATGTGCCGTGGCGGAGATCGATACTGCGTCCATGTGCACGCCACTTTTTCAGCCACTGGGCAAGAACATCAATGGCGTTGGTTGGGCTGGTGGCGGTTAGGCTAGTCAGAGTGATATTCTGGGGGGCGGAGAAGGAATCGAGGGCTGCTATGAGCGTGAGGCTGCTTGAGTTTGAGGTGAGGGAAAGCGCTCCCATGGCACGACGAGAGCGGAAGCCGAGTGAACCGAGGTTTCCGAAAATGGTGATGCGTGCTTGTAAGCTAGACATTAGGGCTGCGTTGCCAGGCCATAGGATGTGCAGGGAAAAGCTCGGACAGGCGGGGCTTGTCACCACATCGGCATTGATTGCGGCGCGGCTCTTCGAGACGCCTTGCACGGTTCTCAGCGGCCAGAGAAAGTAGCCTCGATCATTATAGACAGTGGCATCCATACGCACGTCGTCGCGCACATCGTCGGAAGTGGGGGCATTAGCTACGCGG
>JBDNIB010000280.1:0-6485 GCA_041688535.1 Prosthecobacter sp. | reverse complement strand
GGCCGAAACGGCGAGTGGAATCAAAGGCAACATCATCTACGCGGCCCCAGCATCGCTCAAACCCGGCGAGATGGGCTTCACCGCCGAGGGCGCGATCTACTTCCGCTGGCCTGCCGAAAAAAAGCCCGGCAGCGCGCACATCATCCTGCTTCCTGGCAATCTCGCGAGCTGCGTTTCCATCGCCTGCTCCTACCTCACGGTGCGCAACATCACGGCCATCCACGACGCCAACGACGGCTTCAACATCCACGGCGACCGCATCGGCATCCGCCTCGAAAATGTGAAGGCCTTCTCCAACGGCGATGAAGGCATCAGCGCACATGAAACCGTCCAAATGGACGTCGTGGACGCCGAAATCGCCTGGAACGGCTCCTCCGCAGGCGGCGTCGCCGATGTGAACGACAGCATCACGACCTACACGAACTGCGAACTGCATCACAACCGCGGCGCGGCGTTCAGTTTCGCCGGGAAGTCACATCGCGTAACAAACTGCATCATCCATCATCAGGCGAAGGACTTCGAGATGCGCGAGGACGCCAAGCTAGAGCAATCTGGCGTCGAGTGGCGAAGGGAATGAGCTGATCCATCAGTACCCGCCTGAGCAGATCTTGCCGCCTGCGCCATTAAGCGTGCCCGCGGCTTCGCGCTTGCTGTAGTCATCCATCATCGCGGCAGTCGCCGTGGCACCGCAGCGGGAGCCGCCGAGATCGCGGACCTTAATGAGGCCGTCGAGATCACGCACGCCACCGGCGGCTTTGACCTGGACTTTAGGCGACACGCTGGCCCGCATGAGCGCGAGATCGTGCTCGGTGGCACCCTTGTAGTTGTAGCTGCCGTCGGGTTGCTTCACGAAGCCGTAGCCGGTGCTGGTTTTGACCCAGTCGGCTCCGGCACGCTCGCAAATCTCGCAGAGCTTGCGCTTGAAGTCGTCGCTGCTCAGCCCCGCGCCGCCGTTGGTGAGGTAGTCGTTTTCAAAGATGACCTTCACTTTTGCGCCGTGCTGGTGCGCTTCATCGCAAACGGCTTTCACATCGGCCTCGACGTATTCAAAGTCACCACCGAGGGCTTTGCCGATGTTGATGACCATGTCGATCTCGTTTGCGCCATCTTTACAGGCCAGTTCGGTCTCGTAGCGTTTCGATTCGGTGCAGCTGTTGCCATGCGGGAAGCCGATGACCGCGCCAACAAGCACGCCAGAGCCGCGCAGCCACTCGACGGCCTGCTTAACGGCGTAGGGCTTGATGCAGACGGAGGCGACTTGGTATTGCGCGGCGACTTGGCAGCCTGCCTCCAGATCCGCGTCCGTCATCGTGGGATGCAGGAGGCTGTGGTCGATCATCTTGGCGAGCTCGGAATAGCTGTATTTCATGGTGTGTGGATTGGCTTAGCCACTTCCTAAATTGGCTTAGCCACTTGTCAAAGCGCGATTCAGCCACAATGTCGCATCCGTGGCCAAATCAGCTTCCTTTCACGAACAACTGATCGAAAAACTGCGGAAACTCCTCCGCAGCCGTCAGTTCGTGCCTGGAGCCAAGTTTCTCACCGAGCGCGATATTGCTGAGCGCTTCGAAACGAGTCGGCCAACGGCCAACAAGGCGCTTAGCAGCCTGGTTTCGGCAGGTTTGTTGGAGTTTCGCCAGGGCGCGGGCACATTCGTGCGCGAGAGCGTGCTGGATTATGATCTGCAACATCTTGTCAGTTTCACCGACAAAGCCAGAGCGGCTGGGAAGGAGCCGGGAACGCAGGTGATCGCGTTTCAAAAGCTGACTGCCGCAGATGCGCCTGCTGAAGTGGTTCAAGCGCTGAAAATGCAGCCGAGTGACTCATTGCTGTATCTTGAACGCATTCGTCTCGCGGACGGGCAGCCGGTGATTTATGAGCGCAGGCATGTCGTGGCGCGCTTTTGCCCAAGCATGACAAAGACTGACACCAAAGGATCGCTTTACGGCTTTTGGACGACGCAGTGTAAACTCACGATTTCGGGTGCTTCAGAGTCTATTCGTGCGGTGAACGCCAAGAAGGTTCAGGCGGTGCATTTGAAGGTGCCGACACACACAGCCTGCTTGCAGGTCATCGCTACGGGCTTACTCGCCAGTGGCGTGCCGTTGTGGTATGAAGAGACACTGTATCGCAGTGACGTGTATGAGTTCCGCAACCAACTCGGCGGTGTTTCAAGTCCCAAACCGGCCCAAGGCCGAATGAGATGATGCGCTTTATTCGAGTCGAATCTCGGGACTCGATACAGTCAAAGTGGAGCCGTTTTCCTGGTGCGCGTGCACGGTGATGACATTCAGCGTTTTCACATCGCCCCCGACCGTCGTTTCACCCGTGTAGGTGGCTGATCTGGACTTTTTCAGCGGCGCAGAACTCCATGCGTCGAACTCCATGGCGATGGAGTAATCGGGGTGGCGATTCATGGACCACCAAACGCTGTTTTCCTGTGGTTCACTGCCGTCAGGAAAGACAACCGTTACGGCGAGGCGATGCGTGGCCCTATCCCATTGCGTGGTGACTTTCGGTGGTGCCACCATGCGGCGTGTGGCGAAGAAGTGATGGGTGGCGAAGGCGTAGAGATTTTCATCAACCTCGGGCATTCCACCGACTGATTTGATAAAGCCAGCCTCCTTCGCGCCGCCATGTTGGCCGCCGGGAACGATATAAACGGGCAGAGCAGGAAAGAGGCGACCGAGTTCGACGAGGCCGGGGCTGACGTTATCATTGGAGCCTTGGTTGTAGAAGATCTCAGTGCCACGTTTCTTGAGCACGTCGAGGTAGTTCGTGGTGTGGCAAGCTTCCCAGGCGGCGGTGCATGCGGTTTTCATCTCCGCATCGTTCCAGCCAGCATCGCGGGCCATCTTCACGGTGATGCGTTCATCGGAGCGTGCTTTTTGACGCACGAGCAATTTTTCGCGGCCAATAGGATCGGTCATGGCGGCGATGAAGGCTTCATTCATCTTCACGATTTTTTCGGACATCATGCCTTCGACATACGGGCCGCCTGGACTCTCGATGACAGGGGCGACGACGGGCATGATGGCGGTGAAGCGATCATCCGCGATGCCTGCCGCTGCCGTGGCGACGCCGCGCTTCGAGCCTCCAGTGGCGAGCACTTTCTTTGGCTGAAACACAGCCTTTTCCGCGATGGCTGTGGTCAGCGCACGCATGTCACTGATGCCCCAGATCCAGGCTGGCGTGTAGCGCGTGTCCTTGGTCTGGATGAAGTGCTCCTCCATCATGAGGTGGAGTTTGCCGAGCGGTTCCATGGCATCAATCGGCACCATGCCGATGAAGACGAGGCCCACGCCATGCTCTTTAAGCAGGCGCAGCTTCGCGCCGGTGGCACTGGCCACTTTTAACTGCGAGCTGGTGTTCTCGATGAGCACATTCGTACAAACGCCGGTCGCAGGTGCGAGCATTGTCACGGGCATCCGCACCTTCATGCCGGGCCACCATTCGCAGACGGTGATCTCGACGAGCTTTTGCCTGATCGCTGTGTCTTTGGGATTGAGGTGCCAGTCTTCGATGACTTTCGTTTCCAGCGTTGAGGTATCGCGCACGGAGGCCATGTCGAATCTGCCGATGGTGATGTCGGCATGGGCAAATAGAGCGGACAAGGCAAAGGCGGCGAAGGTGCTTGGGAATTTCATGGCCTTTATCAACGCTGCATCGCGGCTTCATATTGGGGCTTGTCGTGAATATCGCATAGGAGTGACACGGTTCCGGTCACGGGTGGTCAGCGCCGCGCTGCAGGAAGACGGACCTCAGTTCACGGTGAAGGCGTTCGTTAGTGTCCGCAGTTGACCGGTGGAGGTGCCGTATCGGACATCAATGGTGCGGGTCCCGACCGTCGTGCCTGCGGCGATGGTAAAGGTCGCCTGCACCAGTGTTTGGCTGGGGCGTGAGGTATTGCTCACGGTGATCCCGGTGCCGGCTATCACCGAAAAGACCTGCACATTTGCGGGTGGAAGCGGCAGCGGGAAGTCGATGACGACGTTCACTGTGGTGCTGCGTGCGCCAGTGTTTGGCAGCACGGTGTTGGGTCCGCCACTCGTCGGCAGCGAGCTGGTGAAGTAGGTGCCGGGCATGCCCACCTTGTCATAGCTACTGACCCCTGCGCGTTGCGTACGGTAGAAGCGGCGTGATTGACCCGTGGCACCGCCAGTCTCGGTGGCGCTGCCGAACTGACTGCCCGCGACTGTGATAGGCGGAATGAGTGTGGTCCACGCGGTGAGATCGGCGGAGGCTTGGATGTTGTAGCTGCCGCCTTCGACCCCATTCCAAGTGAGCGTGACGTTGCCATTGCCGCTGTTGACGCCGAGGTCACCGATGGTGTCGTCTTTGAATGGGCCGCCGATGAAAGACGTGGCCACGGACTCACTGATCGCTGTGACTGTATTGCCCGTCGGGTTGCCGTAGAACTGACGGCCCGTGGTGTAAGGGAAGGCGGGTGTGTTGTCGGCATTGATCGTGGTGAAGTAGGCCCAGGTGCCAGCAGGGAACTCCGGCGTGACGCAGAAGCGCACGTTCTGCTCATTGAGATCAAAGTGCGTGCCGAAGGTGAAGCCGAGATCGCCGAGGTAATCGAAGTCCTCAATGTAGTGACCGAGCAGAAAGGTGGCATTGATGGCAGGCCCATATTGATTCGCGGCCAGGGCTGCGCTGCGTGCTTGGATGCGCGCGGCCCATGCGGGCAATGTGATGCGGCCAGTGCTTGTCAGGTTTGTGGTGCCGTTGCTGCCATTGCGCAGCACGAAGCCTGAGGTCATACGGCGGATGGCGCTGCTGGCGCTATTCGGATCACTGTAGCCAAAGGGGCCATACACGGGTAGGCCGTCATTGGCCCAGGCGACGATGGGTGAGTGCCGAGTGGGTGCGGTGCTGTCCTCGGTGTAAACATTGGTGGTGGCATTGTAGCTGACGTGATCGCCGAGCTGATAGCGCAGGCCGAGCGGCTGCGCGTGGTAGTGGTAGTTGTTGCCCGCTTGGTGCGCGAGTGCCGCATCAAAGGTGACACCTTCGTTGTGATAGCCATCGCGATTCCAGATGCCATCGCCGGTGAAGGCACCGCCGGGTGTCGCGTCTGCCGTGTTGGTGTTTGAGTAAGAGAAGGCATCGCGACTATCGAACATGCTCACGCCATTGACCATTCGGCCCGTGGCACCGAGGCCAGTGCTCACCTTGGTCGTGGGGACCGTCGGCGTGCGCGGGAAGCGATAGGTGGTGGCTGTGTTGGACGGGTAGTTCGGGAAGAGATTGGTCTTCGCTGCATTCAAATACCAAGGCCCCATGATGTGGCTAGCCAGTCCTGTGGTGTGGATGTAAACCCAACTCGCGGAGTAATCGATCTGGTTCACATCCGCGTAAGCCGCTGTGCTCTGCGTGCCTGTGCCGCGGCTCCACGTGGTGGCTGGAGTCCGCGCAGTCTGATCTGCCAAGGCAGGATAGATGCGGGCGTAGTTGCCGCTGTTTGAAGTGAACCAAGATGAGAGCAATGGTGTGCTAGGCACACCCGTGGAGCCGAGGCTAGCGACCTTTTGTTTCAGCGCCACATAGGCAGCCTGCGCCGCACTGCTGATGCTACTGCCGAGCAAGTTCGTGAGTTGATTGGCATCCGTGGTTTGATTCATGAACTCCTCATGCCCATCATCAAACTGGAGCAAGGTGTAGCCCGCAGCGTCAGTGAGCGCCCGGCCTGAGACGTTGCTCGTGAGGCCTGTGCCGAACATTTGGCTGAAGGCGGTGCGCTCTGTGTCGGTGGTGTTCTTCAGCACTGGCAGCAGGCTCTTGGAATCGAGCGTATTCGCTGCGGGCTGTGTGGTTGACACGCTGATGCCTGCAAGCTCTAGGATGGTTGAATAAAGGTCCACAGCGTTCACCGGCACGGTGCTGTCGCGGTTCGGACTGACCACTACTGGACCTGCGATGATGAGCGGCACGCGCGTGCCACCCGCATAGATCGTCTCCTTCGAATGCGCGGCGTTGTAGGGTGTCTGGATGACGTTCTGCGCCGTGCCATTGTCGCCGATGAAGATGACGTTCGTCGTGGTGAGGTTGACGTTAGCTAGCACACGCCCCACCTCGGTATCGAGCGCCTCGCACATCGCCTCGAAGTAGCCGCGATTCGTCGCTGGGTAAGTGTGCCCATTGAGCAAAGCCGTGGGTGGCGCGTGCAAAGGCGCGTGCGGTGCATTGAAAGCACACCATGCAAACCAAGGCGTGCCTGATGGCCGCGTGGTGATGAAGGAGATGACGTCGTTCGCCGTATCCGTCGTCGCGTAAGTCGTGGATGAACTCGTGACGTTGTTAGTGATCTTCGTCCATGCATTGAAGTCCGGTAGCGCGCCTATGATGGTGCCAGCAAAGCTAGGCCAGCCGCCAATCGTGCGCGGCGTGTCATTCGTCCCTGCACCCGAGTTGAGATGCCATTTACCAAACATCGCCAGTGAGTAGCCCAGCGCTGAGTTCGCCGCAAAAGCATCCGGCAG
>JBDNIB010000029.1:0-3672 GCA_041688535.1 Prosthecobacter sp. | reverse complement strand
CCGCCCTGCCGCGCCTTCACCCCGAAGCTGGTGGAGTTTTACAACGCGCAGGAGGGTAAAAAGAAAAATTTCGAGATCATCTTTGTCAGCAGTGACCACGATGAAAAATCCATGGAGGAATACATCAAGGTCGATGCCATGCCCTGGCCCGCCATCGCCTTCCGCAGTGTCGAACGTATGAAGGAGATCAAAAAATATGCCGGCGCTGGCATCCCCTGCCTGGTGCTGGTGGACCGTGAAGGCAAGGTCATCTCCGACAGCTACGAAGGGAAGACTTACGTCGGCCCGACGAAAGTCATGAATGACATTCCGGCCAAGACAGCCAAGTGAAACGTCTCATGGCGCGCGCCATGCGGCTTGCACGAGCTGCTCCAGTTCCGCCACGATCTCCGGCTTCTCGTCCGCGTGATCCGTTCCCTCGCCGATGCTGCGCATGACACGGCACTTCCTCCATTCGCTCACCTTGGACCACGAGGCCGTCGCCGACTGGGAGCAGCATCCCTTTGCCGTGCCTGCCATCCGCACACTCCGAAAGCTGGAGCTGCCTCCCAAGGTCACCTTCTTCGTCGGCGAGAACGGCTCCGGTAAATCCACGCTGCTGGAGGCTATCGCGGAAAAGCTCGGCTTTCGGGCCGGCGGCGGCAGCCGCGTGGCGAGCCTGTTCAATCACGAATATACCTCGCCTCTGCCACCGCTGCTCACCCTCACGCGCACCTCCAATCGTCCCATGGACGGCTTCTTCCTCCGTGCCGAAAGCTTCTACAACTGGGCCACCGAACTCGACGAGCTGGAGGCCACGCCGCATTGCGGCGGCGTGCTGCAATCTTACGGCGGCAAAAGCCTCCACGCCCAGAGCCACGGCGAATCCTTCCTCAATCTCCTTACCCAGCGCATCGACGGCCACGGTATCTACCTCTTTGACGAACCCGAGGCCGCCCTCTCCCCACAGCGTCAGCTCTCCATGCTCGTGCGCCTACATGACCTCGTGGATGAGTTCTCCCAGTTCATCATCGCCACGCATTCCCCGCTCATCATGGCCTATCCCGACGCCTGGATTTATCAGTTCAGCGCCGACGGCATCCAGCGCGTCGCCTACGAGGACACCGAGCACTTCCAGATCACCCGCAGCTTCATGCGCGACCACAAAGTCATGCTAAAACGCCTGCTGCGCCGTGAGGATGAGCTGGGTTTGGAATGATCCTTGCCCCATTTTGAAAGCATCACTCGCATGCCCCGCTTCAAGCTCGCCGTCGCCCACACCCCGCTCGGCACTCTTGGCCTCATGATTTGCGCCGATGGTTTCGCTCCCGGCCAAGCCATCAGCCGCACGCTCGGCCTCATGGGCGCACAGCTCATCCTCTCCCCCTGCGCGTGGTCGTGCCGCCAGATCACGACAACATAAGCGAACCCTACGGCCAGCCCTGGCTCGACAACTACGGCCCCGTCGCCAAAGACTTCGGCCTCTGGATCGCCGCCGCGAGCAATGTCGGTCCCATCACCGATGGCGCATGGTCCGGCCATCGTTGCATCGGCAGTTCGCTCGTCATCCATCCCACCGGTGTACCCGTCCTGCGCGGCCCTATGGCACTGCGGCCCTACTCTTCATCGTGCTTGATCTAAACTCGCCGTCCATGCGCGGCGATGGATGCGTGTGACTCAATACGTAGTGGTCAAAGATGCAGCGCCTCTTTTTTCTGATCTCCCTCATGGCCCTGCCATGCCTCGCTGCCGATGAGGCCGTGATCCGCGCCACAGTTGCGAAGTCGCTGCCGCTGCTGGAGCGCAGCTCGATCATTGGCATTGACGAGCGCTCGAACTGCTTCACCTGCCATCACACCGGCCTCACGGTGATGATGTTCGTCACCGCCCGCGATCGCGGCTTCAAAGTGGATGCGGCGAATGTGCAGACGCAGTTGCAGTTCACCGCTGACTTTCTCGCCAAAGGCCGCGCCAACTATCTGCTCGGCAAAGGCCAGGGTGGCGGACCATTCACCGCTGGTTCGACGCTGTGGACACTGAAACTCGGCGGCTGGAAGGCGGATGCGACCACGGCGGCGGTGGTCGAGTATCTGCTCGGTCACCAACAAGAACTCCAGCACTGGCAGCCGCCGTCGAATCGCCCGCCGAGCGAGGAAAGCCCGTTCAGCACCACCTTTGTCGCCTTGGAAGGCTTGAAACACTTCGGCACGGCAGTGCAGCAGGAGCGCGTCGCAGCACGCATCACCGCCGCACGCGAGTGGCTGCTCAAAACACCCGCAAGCAGCACCGAGGATCATGTGTTCCGATTGTGGTCGCTGTCTGCCGCCACTGCGGATCAGGCGGCGATCCAAACCGCCGCGCAAAATCTCCTGCGCCTGCAACGCGAGGATGGCGGTTGGGGACAACTCGCGGACATGGGCACCGATGCCTACGCCACCGGCACCGCGCTCGTCGCGCTGCATCGCACCGGCAGCGTCACGGTGGAAGACTCCGCCTATCAACGCGGCGTGCAATGGCTCCTCAACGCCCAGCTTCCCGACGGCTCCTGGCATGTCGTCACCCGCAGCAAGCCGATCCAGAAATACTTCGAGTCCGGCTACCCGTACGGCAAAGACCAGTTCATCTCCATCACCGCCGCCTGCTGGGCCACGACGGCGCTCGCGGAAGCACTGCCCGCTGCGAAATAGCCTCTGGCTCGTCGGCGTAGTCCCTCTCCGATGAATCCCCTCCGCCTCTCCCTGCTCGCCGCCTTCTCCATCGGCACTCTTCACGCCGACCTACCCAAACCCACCCTCGAACCCACACTGCGCGCGGTTGATTTGATGATTGGCGAGTCCGCCGAGATCAAACTCGCCGATGGTAGCATGGCGAAAGTGAAACTGCTCGATCTCCAGGAAAAAGTGGACTCGATGAGCAAAGCGGTGCGTGAGGCAAAGGTCCACGTCGAGGTGAATGGCACGAAGGCATGGCTCAGTAGCGCGAACTACCACCTGCCGCAGACGATTGGCGGCGTGCAGGCGGACTGCCCGATCACGCGCGGCTACAACGCGAACAGTGGCGCGGATTCTTGGGGTCTCGAAAAGGACGCGCGCCTGCGCCTGTGGCCCAAAGGAGCACCGTGGCTCGTGCCGGGCACCTTTGTCTATCCGCTCAAACAACGCTGGTTCGCGACCTCGACGCAATTCTCCAACGAACCGACCTATGTGGATGGCGGCGACAAACCAGACCGGAAGAAAATCTATTATCACAACGATCTCGACTTCGGTGGCTGCGAAGGTTTGACCGAGGTCGTCGCGGCCACCGATGGCCTGGTGGTGAGCGTGTCAGAAAAGACGCTGCCCGGTTATTCACTCACGCCGGTGCGACCACGTTACGATGTGGTCTATGTGCTCGACGAGCGCGGCTGGTATTATCGCTACAGCCACCTGCACACGATTGATGCGGCCATTCAAATGGGCTCACGCGTGACGATGGGCCAACGCATCGGCATCCTCGGCAAGGAAGGGGCGAGCGGCGGCTGGACGCATCTGCACTTCGGCATCAAGAGCCGCCAGCCCTCCGGCAAATGGGGTACGCAGGAGGCCTACGCCTTCGCATGGGAGGCATATCAACGTGAGCATAAGCCCACCATCATCGCAGTCGCCCGTCCGCATCATTTCATCCGCACCAGCGAGACGATCATGCTTGATGCCT
>JBDNIB010000279.1:0-1732 GCA_041688535.1 Prosthecobacter sp. | reverse complement strand
GCCCCGCCCGCGACGAGATTGATGCCGATCTTGAGCCGATCGTTTTCCAGATAACGCATCGGCTCCGCCGCGATGGCGGCAGCGTCCAGGAGCGCAGTTTTCGGGGGCGGTGCTTCCCCGGCGGCAAAGGCGGAGCCGCTGGCAATGAGGAGATTGAGGAGTAGGGAGAGGTGTTTCATACGGTATCTTTCAAGGAGTTTTTCATGCCTTTAGCCGGGCACGCTGCTCGTTCTCACGCCAGCACGCCCTTCACCACATTTCCCTCGACATCCGTGAGGCGGTAGTCACGGCCGCTGTGGCGGCAGGTGAGCTTCTCGTGATTGAGGCCCATGAGGTGGAGGATGGTGGCGTGGAAGTCGTGGACGTGGACGCCGTCGGTGGCGACACGGATGCCGTGTTCGTGGGTGCTGCCGTGGACGACGCCGGCTTTGACACCGGCGCCGGCGAGCCATGAGCTGAAGGCCCAACTGTGGTGCTCGCGGCCGGGATGGTCGGCACTTTGATGAAAGGGCGTGCGGCCGAACTCAGTGGTCCAGACGACGAGGGTGTCGGCGAGCATACCGCGGCTTTTCAAATCGCGCAGCAGGCCGGCGATGGGTTGGTCCACGTTTTTCGCGAGCGGCACGTGCGTTTGCATGTCCCCGTGTGCATCCCAGTTGTTCGCGGAGCCGACGTCGATGAGTTCGACAAAGCGGACGCCTTTTTCCACGAGGCGGCGTGCGGCGAGACATTGCCAGCCGAAACCGCTCGTCTGGCCGCGTTGCAGTCCGTAGAGGGCGAGCGTGGCGTCGGTTTCCTTGCTGAAGTCGAAGACCCCGGGCACTTCCATCTGCATGCCGAAGGCGGTCTCGAAACTGTGCAGTCGCGCTTCGAGCACGCTGTCGCCGACGCTGTCGCCGACGCTGTCGCCGACGCGGGCGGCGAGATGGCTGCGATTGAGCGCGGACATGGCGGCGAGTTCGCGCTGCTGCTGCGGCAGCGGTGAGGCGGGCGTGATGTTGGAGATGGGAGTGTTGCCCGGCACGACGAGCGTGCCCTGATGCGCGGCGGGCAGAAAATCCGATGACCACACTTGCGAGCCTGCATACGGCGTCTGCGGCGCGAGGACGACGAAGGCGGGCAGGTTTTTGTTTTCCGGGCCGAGGCCATAGCTGATCCACGAGCCGATGCTGGGCCGCGCAAACTGAAACGAGCCGGTGTGCATGCCGAGCGTGGCGTTGTAGTGATTCGAGTGCGAGGTGTTCATCGAGCGGATGAGCGCGATGTCGTCGACGCATTGCGCCGTGTGCGGGAACAGTTCGCTCACCTCGGTGCCGCTTTTGCCATACGGCTGGAATTTGAAAACGGGCCGCTTCAAATAGAGGCGCTCGAAGCCGGGACGTTCGTCGAAATCTGGATAGCTGAGTTTGATTTCCTTGCCGTGGTCGGCGGTGAGTTGCGGCTTCGGGTCCCACGAATCGACGTGCGAAACGCCGCCGCTCATGTGGAGGAAGATGACGTGCTTGGCCTTCGCGGGAAGGTGCGGGTCGCTCGCGGTGGTGCCCGCAGACTCGGCGAGCAATTGCGACACGATGCCGGGAAAAATCGGCGTGGTGGCGACGAGCGATTGGAGGAAATGACGGCGATTAGTCAACATAGAGCAGTTCGTTGGTGCCGAAGAGGACGCGCAACCATGCGGCCCAGATTTCGGCGGTGCGTTCGGGTTCGCTGAGGCTCGGCACATTGGCCGAGG
>JBDNIB010000278.1:0-5390 GCA_041688535.1 Prosthecobacter sp. | reverse complement strand
TTGTCCTTCTTGCTGATGTTCAGCCGCAACGGCATGAGTTCCAGATTGGCGATGACGTGATGGAATAGCCGAAAGAAACGAAAGAGGACAAAAAATCAGCAGCCGGAGTCAGGAACCTTTTTTCCATCTTTTCTCTCTTTCGGCCAATCAATCTGGATGCTCGATCCTAGATACCTGATGCTGGATCTCCGTTCTCTTCGTTGCTTCCGGTGAAGCTCCAGCGGCGCGGACTTTTCCTTGTTGCGGCCCATCCTTCCTGGTTCCGTGTATTCGGTGTATTCCGTGGTTGAAGGATCGGGCCTGATGGGCAGCATCCCGCCTTGACCACCGGGCCAGCCGTGACACTGCTTGCCCCATGCACCGCCGCCTCATCTTCCCGCCGCTCCTCGCTGCATGAATGCGGTCGCGACCCAACGTGCCGACAAGTGGCTGCACCATGTGCGCGTCTTCAAAACCCGCACGCTGGCCACGCAGGCCTGTGCGCGCGGGAATGTGACGATCGGTGGCCAGCCGGTGAAGGCCGCGCGCGATCTGAAGCCGGGGGATGTGCTGGAGATCGTGCGCGGTGATCTGCGGCTGCGCTTCTGCGTGCGCGCCTTTCCGGCGCGGCGGCTGAGTCCGCCGCAGGTGCCGGAGTTTGGCGAGAATCAGACGCCGCCGGAGTGGATTCAGCGGGCCGGGGAGCTGCGGCGGGAGCGTGAACTCATCCAGCCGCGTGCTCATGAAATGGTGGCGAAGCCGGATAAGAAGCAACTGCGCGAGCTGCGGAAGTTCTGGGAGGAGCAAGGCTGACGCGGAGGTCAGGCAGCCTGCCTGACAACGGCACGAGGCGTCCCGCCTTTTATGAGCGAAGGCGGGACGCCTCAATCCACCGACGGGCTGGAAGCCCATCCTCCGTGATGATGCGGCTCACTCCGCCTTAGTTTTGCCCTTTTTGCCTTTGGCACCGGGCTTGGCTGTCTTGGTGTCCCCGGTGAAGGGGGCATGCTCAAACGGCACGGGATCGGCGGTGACGCGGGGATCGCCCACGGCGGTGAGCTTGGCCAGCAACTCGGCGGCCATCTGGTTCTTCACTTCCGCGTAGCCGGGCTCGGCGGCGACGTTGATGGTCTGCGCGGGGTCTTTGCTCAGATCGTAGAGCTCTTCCTCCGGGCGCTGGCCGAAGGCGTAGTTGAAGTGCCACTGGTACTGCGAGTCGTTGCGATGCTGGATGAGCCAGGCTTTGGCGGGTGAGGCGTCCATGTCGGGGAAGGCGACATAGGTTTCGTTTTCCAGGTCGTTCTGCGAGGGGGTGAAGTCGTTGGTGAGCGTCTTGTAGTCGCCCATGGGCATGCGGTCGGGCATGAAGTTGTGGATGTAGAGGAAGCCGTCCTTGCGCAGCGCCCGCTGCGGGTAGGGCAGATTGCCCTCACGGGCGATGCTGACATGCCGCTCGCGGCCAGTGATGACGAAGTCGCGCGCCTGCTCGATCTGGCCGCTCTGGCCGGATTTCATCAAGCTCACGAGGCTGCTGCCGTTCACGCCTGCCGGGATCTTGGCACCGCCGATTTCCATGAAGGTGGGCGCGAGGTCCATCAGGTTGACGAAGTCCTCGATGTAACGGCCACCGGGCTGGCCGGGCCAGCGGATGGCGAGCGTGACGCCGACGCCGAAGTCGTAGAGGTTGCACTTGCCGCCGGGGAAGCCGGGCGCACCGTGATCACCGCTGATGACGATGACGGTGTTGTCGAGTTCACCGGCGTCCTCCACCAGTTTCACGATCGCACCGACCTGCGCGTCGAAGGCCTGGATCTCGCCGAGGTAGCTGCCGAAGTCTTCGCGCACTTCCGGCACGTCGGGCAGGTGCTTGGGCAGCCGGCCCTTCAAGTCATCGGGATGGATGCCCCACTGTGCTTCACCACTGCCTTTGACCCATTTGCGATGCACATTCGTCGGCCCATGCCAGAACAGGAAAGGCGCACCCTTGGGACGTGCAGCCAGGAAGGCGGCGAAGTTCCCACGCACCTCGTCATAGATCTCCTGCTTGGCTGCTTCGAGGGCGACGCCACCCTTCACCAGTTTGTCCACGGTTTGGGAGAATTGGTTGCAACGGCTGCCGGACTTCTGATAGGCGTGCTCCTGCATGCCAAAGGGCGCGTCGGCCGGATCGCCGGGGCTCCAGACCTTGTGCGCTTTGCCGATGTGGTAGCCTTGGTCCTTCAGCAGCAGTGGGAAACTGGGGATCGCCATGTCCCAAATTGCGCCGTTGAGGATGGCCGCGCGGCCGGTGTTGAAGAAGTAGCGGCCGGAGAGCAGCGCACTGCGGCAGGGCGTGCAGCTCGGCGCATTGACATAGGCGCGGCGAAAGAGCGCGCCTGCACGGGCGATGCGGTCGATGTTGGGCGTTTTGACGACCTGATTGGGGGAGGGGAACTGCTCATGCTCCGCGTAGATGCTGGCGTAGCGGCCCCAGTCGTCCGCGAAGAGGAAGAGGATGTTGAGAGGCTTGTCCGCTGCGGCGGCGAAGGTGGTCAGGGCGAGGAAGCAGAGGAGAAGGCGCATGGTCGGCAGTAAACGAGCGCGGAACGCGCAAACCTTCGCAAAAATGGCCGCATCCCCCCCATCGACAGGCCCATGCTCCACCGCAAAGGTGTGCCACCATGATCCACGCTCTACTCGACATCACCCAGGTCATCGGCACCGTCGCAATCGACGGCGCTGTCCACAAAGTCTGTGCCGAGGCGGTGGCCCGCCACGACCACCCTACCGACCAGCTCACGGTGAGCCTGCGTGCCTTCCTGCGGGCGGAACAACACGATCACATCGGCGAAATCACGCTGCCGGACTGGCTGCCTGCGCCGCAGACCGTCACCGAGCACGTCGCGGCCGGAGAGGCGCATGCCATGGCGAACGATGTCTTCCAGAGCTGGTGTCACAAGGTGACGGGGACGATTCCAGCCTGACCGGGTTGCGCAGGCGTAAATCCACCGCATGAATGCCCGCATGGAATCCCGGATCATCCTCGGCCTCGCAACGTCACTGGCGCTCGCTGCCTGCAACGCCGGGCCGAACTTCAAGCTGCCGGATGTCATGCTGCCTTCTAAATGGAAGAGCGGTGGAGCGGCAAGTGTCAGCGATCTGCCGATGCCCGACGAGTGGTGGAAGCTGTTTGGTTCCGCAGACTTGAACCGCCTTGAGAATCAAGCGCTGGAGAGCAATCAGGAACTGCGCGGAGCACTGGCCCGGGTCGAAACGGCGCGGGCGCTGGTCGGTGTGCAGGCGGCGGATTGGTTCCCGCAGCTCAGCATGAAGAATGGGATGAACTACGAGCGTCTCTCGCAGACATCCTTTGGCGCGAATCTTCCGGCGGGGATCACCTTGCCCCCTCTACAACGACGTCGATTCCAGAACGTATTTGAGTTGGGCTGGGAGCTCGATCTTTGGGGCCGGGTGCGGCGCGGTGTGGAAGGTGCCAAGGCGAGCGGTGCTGCCGCAGCAGAGATGCTATCGGCGCAGCGTTTGAGCATCGCCGCCGAAGTGGCGCGGTTGTATTTCCTGGCGCATTCACTGGACCGGCAAGTTCAGGTGGTGAATGAAACGATCGACCTGCGGCAGGAGGCGCTGAATCTGCAGGACTCCCGCTTCCGGGGCGGACTCGCCAATGAAATGGACGTGTCCCGCGCCCGCACGGAGCTGGAACTCGCCCGCAATGATCTGGCGGCACTCGAACGCCAGCGTGGCAACTCCGAGAATGCGCTCGCCGTCATGTGCGGCCAGCTTCCCTCCACGTTCCGCTTGGCGAAGAATGCCCGCCTACCATCGCCCCCCCGCGTGCCCGGCGCAATGCCGTCCACGCTGTTGCAGCGCCGCCCGGACATCCGTGCCGCCGAGCAGAAGATGCGCGAGGCGAACGCACAGATCGGCGTGGCGAAGGCATCATTCTATCCTGCCTTCAGCATCGGCGGGACAGGCGGCTTGGAAAGCATTGGCGCGGCGAACTTCTACGATGCACGCAGCCGCGTGCTCACCATCGGCCCAAACATGACGCTGCCTATTTTCCAAGGTGGCAAGCTGCGAGGAAATCTGGCCGCAAGCAAGGCACGCTATGAGGAGGCACTCGCCTCCTATCAACAGAGCATTCTCAAGGCGTTACAGGAAGTGGAAGACAGCATGCTGGACGTGCGTGCCTACACTCGGCAGAAAGCCGCGCTCGATGCCGCGCTCGCTGCGGCCCGCGACACGGAACGCCTGGCGCAATTGCGTTACGACAAGGGCCTGGCCAGCTACTTCGAGGTGGTGGATGCGAATCGAACAGTGCTCAATGCCAAGCTGCTGGCCGCACAGGTCGAAGGCCAGCGCCTGATCGCCACTGTGGCGATGCTGAAAGCGCTCGGCGGCGGCTGGCAGTAGTTACTTCACCTGCACCCACACGGGTGAACTCCAGGCCATGTTGCCATCGCTCTGCTCCACGCGCAGGTAGTAGCGACTCGCGCCAGGTGTCACGGCCTCATCAGTGAAGGTCTGCGCGAAGGTCTTGCTGTTCGGTTCCCATTGCTGGTGGTCCTGCTCGTTGCGCACCAGCGTCACGCGTTTGATTGGCGCGGTGCCGTCGATGCTGAACTTGAGCACGGGCTTGCCGCTGAGGGCGATCTCAGTGCCGAGGAGTTTGTCGTTGCAGGTGAACTCGACGAAAATCTTGTCGGTGGCGGCGATGGTGCGGCGGGCGTTGATGCCCTCAATGATGCCTTCGCGGGTGAACTCCTTCACATAGACGCCGCCGTAGCTGGTGTGGGTGGAAATGTGGTCGCTGTCAGCCCACACACCGAGTTTATGACCGCGTTCGAGCGCGTGCTGATAGGTGCCATTGTTGTACTCGTCAAAGGTCGCGATGGGGCGTCCGAGAGGGGCCTGAGATCGCTCGCCTTTTCGCATGCCGACGGTGGGTTGCGGCGCTCCCTTTCCCTCATAGCTGACCCGCGCACCCTGGAAGATTTCGATGACGTTTTCCACCCGATGATCGACCGCTGGGATCAAATCCCAATCTGTGCCGCCTATGGCAGCGCCCGTGTGGCTGATCACGCTGAGTGGCTTCCCATAGCGCACGAGGACATCCCACAACTCCTGCGGGGTCATTTCAGCGCTGCCTTCAGTCGCGACAGGAAAAGTTTTCTGCCAGGGAGATGCCAGGTAGTTTTTACGCTGGATATAGACGATGGGGCCGCCACGCTGGGCGAGGATCATGTACCGATGAACTTGGGGTCATGCCTGCTCCCGATCATAGGCATACATGCCGACGAAGAAGCCGGGCGCGTAGAACACATCGACCATCTTTTGGTTCAGCCACCATTCATAAGGGGTGTAAATCTTCGCGATGTCGGTGTGGTCGCTGATGCCGAGGGAATCGAGTTTCC
>JBDNIB010000028.1:0-4361 GCA_041688535.1 Prosthecobacter sp. | reverse complement strand
CCCACCGACCAGATCATCGAGCTTCGCTTTGCCAAAACCGAGCGTTTTTGGGTCGATCTGCGCCTCGCTGAGCTGCCCGTTCGCGAGGTGGCAGACCTCATTGACGCCAAGCGTGGAAAGCTCGTCCATACCATGTCCGGCACCGGCCTTGCCATGCACCACCCACGCGGTCTTGCGACCCAGCTTGAGCAGAATTTCGCCAAAAACCTGTGTCAGCTTCGGATCGAACACGCCGACGAGCTGATGATCCGGCCGGGCGGGATTGAGCAAAGGGCCGAGCAGATTGAAAATCGAACGCTGCCCCTCTGCCGCGAGTAGTTTACGCGCCTCCGCCACCGCCTTGAAGGCCGGGTGATACAACGGTGCAAAAAAGAAACCGACGCCGATGCGCTCGATCCCAGCGACGACTTTTTCCACCGGCAGATCAATCTTGATGCCCAGCGCCTCCAGCACATCCGCGCCGCCTGCTTTTGAGGTCACACCGCGATTGCCGTGCTTCGTCACACACACACCGCCAGCGGCCATGATGAACATGGCCGTGCTCGACACATTGAAGAGGTGCAGCTTGTCGCCACCCGTGCCCACCACATCCAGCATCGGCCCTGGCAGCGTGGCGGAATTGAGCTGTGGATCGACCGCCAGCTTCAAAAACTCACCCACAAACGCCGCGATCTCCGCCGGTGTCTCGCCCTTCTTCGCCAAGGCCCGCAGAAAATCCACCTTAGCCGTCACGCCAGCCGCTGGATCAACCAATTGCGCCGCCGCCGCCGCAACCTCAGCGGCGGTCAGTTCATGCTTCTTGTGCAGAGATTGGATCAGGTCTTTCATAGGCCGATTCAATCACCAAATTCCAGACGTTAAAACCACTAATGTTCACTAATTCGGGACAATGGCAGAGGGATGCTCAATTCTCTGACATTAGTGCTGATTAGTGGGAATTAGTGGTTAAGAACTCCACTTCCATGCAGCAAGCTCCCATCCTCGGCATTGATCTCGGCACCACAAACTCCCTCGTGGGCGTCGTGGACAGCGGTTTTCCAATCCTGCTGGCCGATGAGCATGGCAGCCGCAGCACGCCGAGCGCCGTGTGCATCGCCGCAGATGGCGGCATCACCGTCGGCGCGGCGGCGTTGCGGCAACGGGCGCTGCATCCCACGCGCACGATCACTTCGGTGAAGCGTCTCATCGGCCGCAGACCCGGCGAGGCCGGTTGGGTGCCGCCTTATATTCTGAGCGATTTGAACACATCACCCGTCGAGGTCTCGGCGGAGATATTAAAACATCTCAAAGCCGTCGCTGAACGCGCCCTCGAACAATCAGTGTCACAGGCTGTCATCACGGTGCCGGCGTATTTCAATGACGCGCAGCGCAACGCCACCAAACGTGCGGGCGAACTGGCAGGACTCGAAGTCGTGCGCATTGTCAGCGAGCCGACCGCTGCCGCACTGGCCTACGGCCTCGACAAGCTCACCGAACATCAAAAAATCGCCGTCTATGACCTCGGTGGCGGCACGTTTGACATTTCCGTACTCGAAATGCGCGACGGCGTGTTTCAGGTGCTCGCCACCGCCGGGGACACGCAGCTCGGCGGCGATGATCTCGACCGCCTGCTCGCAGAGTTCCTCGCCGAACGGCTCGGGACCGCAGCGGACGACATTCGGCTGATTGAAGCCGCTGAGCTGTCCAAAAAACGCCTTTCCGCCGCCGATTCGACCACCGTGGACATTCCCTTGGTCGGCAGCGCCGAAATCTCGCGTGGTAAACTCGAAAAACTCGCCCGCCCTTGGATCGAGCGCACCCGCCCGCACTGCCTGCGCGCCTTGAGCGATGCGGGCGTCAAAGCGGAGCAGCTCGATGAAATCATCCTCGTCGGCGGCAGCACACGCATGCCGCTAGTGCGCGATTATGTGCGTGAGCTGTTCGGCCGTGAGCCCAACACGTCGCAGAATCCTGACGAGGCCATTGCGCTTGGTGCCACGATCCAGGCGGGCATACTGAGCGGCAGTTTGCGCCAGGTTTTATTGCTCGACGTCACACCGCTCTCACTCGGCATCGAAACCTTCGGTGGCCTGATGAACAGCATCATCCCGCGCAACACGACGATTCCCGCGAAGGCGGGCGAGATGTTCACCAACGCCGTCGCGAACCAGGACAGCATGCTCATCCGCATCCTGCAGGGCGAGCGTGAGCTGGCGAAGGACAACTGGGAGCTGGGCCGCATCGAAGTCCCCTTCCCTCCCGGCCCCAAAGGCGGCGCCCGTGTCGGCGTGCAGTTCAGCCTAGACGCGGACGGCATCCTGCACGTCCTCGCCCGCGACACCGCTACGAACCAGGACACCACACTCGAAATTCGCGGCACCGCCATTGATGTGGCGGATGAGCGCGTGGAGCAGATGATCGCGGAGAGCGTCGATTTCGCTTTCGAGGACATGAACGAACGCATCTGGACCGAGGCGAAGCTCAAAGCCGAAGAACTGCTGCCCGCCGTGGACGCGGCGCTGGCGCAGCTTAATAACTCGATCAGCGCAGAAGAATCTGCCAGAGTGCGTGAACAAGCCGCTGTGGTCCGCTCCTTGCTCGATTCACCGGATCACGATGCCAAAGCCCTCAAATCCGCCACCCAGTCGCTGGATGATGCCACGCAGTCGCTAGCCGTGATGTTGATTGACCGGGCGATGGAAGAATCACTGGCCCGTCGCGGGCTGGTGTGATTTTTTAGTTCCCAATTCTGGCCGGAAGGATACGATCCGTCGTTAATACTCGTTTTCACCGGCCATGAATGAGAATCCCCAGCCCACAGAACATCCCGCCTCAGCCACCGGCGGTGCCTTGCGGTGGACACCGCCAACCCCAGAGCACCTGCAGGCCATGCTGCCGCAGTATGACCACTGGGAGATGCTCGGCTGCGGCGGCATGGGCGCGGTGTACCAGGCACGGCAGACCTCGCTGGACCGGCTGGTGGCCATCAAGGTGCTGCCGCCGCAGGTGGCGGCTGACGAGGCGGAGTACATCGAGCGCTTCAAGAACGAGGCGCGCACGATGGCCAAGATGAACCACCCGGCCATCGTGGCCGTGTACGATTTCGGCGAGACGAGTGACGGGCTGCTCTACATTGTCATGGAGCACGTTAACGGCACCGACGTAGCCAAGATGATCCAGGCGCAGGGGAAACTGACGGCGGCGCATGCCCTAGCGATCACCGCGCACGTCTGCGACGCGCTGGCCTACGCGCACGAGCACGGCGTCATCCACCGCGACATCAAGCCCGCGAACATCCTCATCAACATGGAGGGAGCGGTGAAGGTGGCCGACTTCGGCCTGGCCCGCATGCAGGACCCCGGCCAAACCAGCGGCATGACCCAGGAGGGCATGACGCTGGGCACGCCGGACTATGTGGCACCGGAGGCGCTGATCATCGGCGTGATGGTGGACGGCCGCGCCGACCTCTACGCCGTGGGCGTCATGCTCTACAACATGCTCACGGGAGAAATCCCGCGCGGCTTCTTCCAACTACCGAGTGAGAAGACCGCCTGTGACACCCGCTACGACACCATTGTGCGCAAGGCCATGGAGCAGGATGTGGTGAAGCGCTACCAGACCTCCCGCGAGATCCGCCGTGACCTCGATCAAATCCTCACCGTTCCGGTGGTGAAGGCCCGTGGGACCGCCAAGCCGGTTGGTGGCATGCTGCCGCGCCAGCGCCAGCATTTCCCACCACCGCCGACGAAATCAGCGCCCTGGGGGCTGATGGCGGCAGCGTTGATCGTCCTCGGCGGCGCGGCCTACTTTTTCATGAACCGCAGCGGTTCCGGGCCGGCACCGGAAGCAGCGGAGGCGGTAGGTCCAGCCGCACCGGCTCCAGTCGAACCAGCGCCCATGCCGGAAAAGGCCGCTGCAACTGCGAAACCGGTGCCTGCTCCCGTCGTCGTGCAGACCGGCCCCACGAGGCCAAAAGGCAGCCCGTTGTCCACGTTTCCCGTGCTCAGCCACGCCGGGCATCACTATCAGGTGGTGGAGCAGCGCATGAACTTCAGCAACGCGCTCAAACACGCGGAAAGTGTGGGAGCACACCTGCTCACGATCAATAGCCAAGCGGAGATGGACTGGCTGGATCAAACACTGGTGCCGCTGCTGGAACAGGCACCACAGCACATGGCGACCATCGGTGCCAAGCGCGAAAACGGCACCTGGAGCTGGGTCACTGGCGAGGCGTTTGAGTATCGCCGCTGGGAGGATCCAGCCGTCGCGACGGCGGAACCCGAAAGGCTGATGGCCCTGAAACTCACCGCCAAATCCGCCAAAGCAGAGTGGGGATTCGGCCATTACGATGTCGGCCGCGCATTCATCCTCGAATGGGATGG
>JBDNIB010000277.1:0-3699 GCA_041688535.1 Prosthecobacter sp. | reverse complement strand
GGCGCTGGTTTGGCGGGGCTTTCTTTGGTGTCTAGCATGGTTTGCATACGCTGCTGGCTGCTGACGATGAGTTCTGAGATCAGCTCTGCCTCGGGTAAGTTCTTCCAATACTTCTTGGGCATCTCACTCTGCATGGCCTTCACTTTCAGGCGCGCGGGATTGAAGATGCTCTTGTAATAGCTGCGCCAGAGATCATCCAGCGCGTCTTCATCTGGTGCCACGCTGCGCGGCACGCCTGGCGTGAAGTGCAGCGTCTCACCATTCCCGTGGGCGCATTCATGAGGTGTCAAAATCGACCAGTCCATGCCAGTGAAGCGTTTTTGGAAAAAGCCTGCGGTGAGTTGCATGATTCGGTAGTCCGGCTCAAACCAAGCCACGAACTGCTCACGCTCTGCCGCCCCTTTTTCGCTGATCAGGCGGAAGCGGACGAAGGCATGCATCTTATGAATGTCACGACTCACGGCCTTGCACCAGTTCTGCACCTGCCGCACATCAGGATCAGTAGGCATGGCGAGGAGATGCTTTTCACCGCCCCAGGTGAGCCGCCATGCGAGTCGGTAGAGCGCTGCCCACCGCTGTGGATCAGTATGCGCAGCAGCACTGCGGGCCATGCCGAGAAACGCCGCCGACACTCTCGGCGCTGGGCCTTCGACTCTCTCGGTGTCTGGTTCTTCGGCACCAAAGAGACATGCCTCAGCGCGGTCGTCACTCCATAGCAAAGTCTCTGGCGGCACACGCTGAGAGAGCAGTCTGCGGGCCGTGTCACGCCAGACGTCAAAGCTGGGTTCAATGAGAATGGTGCGCATGGTCAAAGCTCGCCGCTGAGTGTGGAGCTGTGATCTGCTATCGTCGGTGCAGGTGCATCAAAGGTTAGCTCTAGCTGCTGCGGCGGTGGCAGGAAGCGGGCGCGCAGGCTATCGCTATCGAGTCCGAGCTTCAGCGGCGTATGGTCGGCGGCGATGATGAAAGGCAGCACCTTTTTCATCGCCAACCGCAGACGTATGAGGTCCGCTAAGCGCAGGCGAGTATAGCGCCGTGCGGCGATGATGCGCTCCACATTGCGAACGCCGAGACCTGGCACGCGCAGCAGCATCTCACGCGTGGCTTTGTTCACGTCGATCGGATATGTGGCTCGGTTCCGCAATGCCCAGGCCAGCTTGGGGCCCAGGGCGAGATCTAGATTCGGCGCCGCATCACTCGTGAGTTCATGGACCTTAAAGTCATAGAATCTCAGCAACCAATCTGCCTGATACAGCCGATGCTCACGCACAAGCGGCGGTGGCTTGATCGGCAGAATCTTTGATGGGTCGGGGATCGGGCTGAAGCCTGAATAATAGACGCGGCGCAGCTTATAAGTGCCGTAGAGCACATCGGCCCGCTGGAGGATCGTGTCATCTGTCGCCGCATCTGCGCCGACCAGCATCTGTGTGCTTTGACCGGTGGCAAAGGGCGGCGGCTTCGGCGCATCAGGCTTACGCTTTTCCGCGAATCGCTCGTCGATCTTGGCACGGATGTGCCCCATTGCGGCTTGTGTGCGTGCGAGATTCTTTTCCGGCGCTAGCGTGTCCAGGCCTGCTTGAGTCGGCAGCTCAATGTTGATGCTGATGCGGTCCGCGTAACGGCCAGCTTTCTCGATGAGTGCCGGTGAGGCCTCAGGGATGGTTTTGAGATGGATATAGCCTCTGAAATGGTGCTCCTCCCGCAGCTTCTGCGCCACGGCGATCACCAGCTCCATCGTGTAGTCCGCACTTTGGATGATGCCGCTGCTCAGGAAGAGCCCTTCGATGTAGTTTCGCTTATAAAAATCCAACGTTAGCTGCACCACCTCGTCTGGGGTGAAGCGCGCCCGCTGCACATTGCTGGAGCGGCGATTGATGCAGTAGTGGCAGTCATACAGGCAGGCATTCGTCAGCAGCACCTTCAGTAGAGAGATGCAGCGGCCATCTGGCGCATAGGAGTGGCAGATGCCTGAGCCGCCGGTGGAGCCCACACCTTGGCTGCCGCGTGAGTCTTTCCGCGCAGCGCCACTGCTCGCGCATGAGGCATCATATTTGGCTGCATCAGCTAGGATTTCGAGTTTGCGCGGCAGCTCCATGTGTGTTCTTGAGAACAGTAGTCATTGACAGCAAAATGCAACGCTTGAATGCCAGCACGGCGCATTTTAAAAAGCGCCACTCTGCTCACGCCGGAATCCTGATCTCCAGCCACTGACTCGCTTCGTCCGCTGGCTTCACCATGCGTGAAAACGCATTCATGCCTGCTGGCACCAGCGCAAAATCTCCCGCTTTCAATGTCGTGTCACTCACGCTGATTTCTCCGCTCACCACCGCCAGCGTCAGCGATTCACCTTCAGCGCCCGCTGTTCCGGCCTCCCGACACAGCCGCACATCAAAGTAATCGCACTGCACCAGCGTGCCGTCCGCTTCGATCTGCTGCACTTGTGGCGCGACATCCGTGCAGTCGATGCTCTGCAGCGACTCCTGCACATGCAACGCACGCGGTTTGCCGTCCAATCCCCCGCGGTTCCAGTCAAACACGCGATACGTCGTGTCGCTGTTCTGCTGGATCTCATAGATCAGCAAACCCGCGCCGATGGCATGCACGCGGCCGCTGGGGATGAACAGGCAGTCGCCTGTCTTCGCCTCGATCACATGCACCATCTCTGCCACGGTGCCGTTTTGCAGCGCCGCTGCAAAGTCCGCCCGCGACACCCTCGACTTCAATCCGGCGTAAATCTTCGCACCAGGCTCCGCATGCGCGATGAACCACATTTCCGTCTTCGGCTCGCCCTTCAATTTTGCCGCCATGCTCGCCGGTGGATGCACCTGGATGGACAAATCATCGCAAGCGTCGAGAATCTTCATCAGCAGCGGAAACGTCGGGCTGGTGGAGGCCAGCAGCGCTTTGCCAAACACTGCCTCGCGATGCTGCGTCCACAGCTCATGCAGGGTCACTCCCTCCGCCGTCACGCTGGGCGCTTCGGCGCGGTCGGAAACGGTCCATGCTTCTCCAAAGGGTGTCGTCGCATCCGGTAGCGTGGCACCCAGCAGTGTCTCCATGCGTCTGCCACCCCACACGCGACTTTGATAAATGGGAGTGAAGCGAATGGGGTGATGAAAGGTCATGCACATAATCAACCACAGCCTGCGTTGACGCTCTACCACGATCTCGCCAGATTGTGCTCCGTGAACCAAATTGAAGCCAGCTTTATTCAGTCTCTGCAGGAAATCTTATCACCTGACCGGGTGCTGACCTCTGCCGAAGATATTGTGCCGTACAGTTTCGATGGCACCGCAGTGCTTAAACAGCGCCCTGGAGCGGTCGTTTTTCCGCTCACCGCCGAAGAAGTTTCTGAATGCGTCAAACTTGCCCGCAGAAGGAGCGTGCCCGTCGTCACGCGTGGCTCCGGCACCGGCCTGAGCGGCGGCAGCGTGCCTATGGCTGGCTGCCTCGTCATTTGCCTCGTTAAAATGGACAAGCTCATCGAGGTCGATGAAAAAAACCTCACACTGCGTGCGCAAAGCGGTGTGATCACCAAGGAGATCGACGATGCCGCTGCGAAGGTCGGCTTGTTTTATCCGCCTGATCCCGGCTCGATGAAGATCTCCACCATCGGCGGCAACGTGGCGGAAAACTCCGGTGGCTTGCGCGGCCTGAAGTATGGCGTCACGCGTGATTATATCATGGGCATCGAAGTCG
>JBDNIB010000276.1:0-6346 GCA_041688535.1 Prosthecobacter sp. | reverse complement strand
CAACCCTCATCCTACATCACCGACCATGCCTTCCGACGCCAAGAACGCCATCGCCCAAATGGAGAAAATTGTTTCCCTCTGCAAGCGCCGCGGCTTCATCTATCAAAGCAGCGAAATCTATGGCGGCTGCGGCGGGGTGTGGGACTACGGCCCGCTCGGCGCGGAGCTGAAGCGCAATCTGCGCAGCGCCTGGTGGAACACTATGACGCGTGAGCGCGAGGACGTACTCGGCCTCGACGCTAGCATCCTCATGAATCCGGCCATTTGGAAGGCCAGCGGCCACGTCGATACCTTTGCCGATCTCATGCGCGAATGCTCGCTGACGAACAAGCGCGTCCGTGCCGACCATGTGGAGCCGCAGGAAGGCGTGGTCATGAATTACAGCGGGGCCAAGTCGCCGACGGGCTGGAAGCTCGCCCGCCCGATCTCCGTGCTCATGAAAAAAGGCGAGCACATCGAGAGCCTGCGCAAGCGCATGCGCGTGCTCATCGCGTCCAATGCAGGTGAGGCCGCAGGGAAGGTGGAAGAGATCGAACTCCTCGATGAAGCCAAGGGCGACACCTTGGGAAAGACCGTCGATTTCCATCCCGAAACTGGCGGTGCGCTCGGCGAGGCGCGTCCGTTTAACCTCATGCTCAAGACCTACCTCGGCCCGACAGCGACCGAGGCCGACGTGACCTACCTGCGCCCCGAGACTGCGCAGGCGATCTTCGCGCAGTTCAAGAACGTCTTCGACTCCAGCCGCGTGAAGGTGCCGTTTGGCATCTGCCAGATCGGCAAAGCCTTCCGCAACGAGGTCACACCGAAGAACTTCACCTTCCGCAGCCGCGAGTTTGAGCAGATGGAACTCGAGTTCTTCATCAAGCCCGACGAAGCCGTCGAAATCATCAGCGGTGAAGTCGCGCAGTGGCATGAAGGTGCCGATCTGAGCGAACCGCAGCCGAATTGGGGTTGGCAATTGTGGCATCGTTACTGGGTCGATCAGCGCACCAAGTTCTACCAAGGCATCGGTCTCGGCGACGTGCTCGAATACTACTGGCAGACGCCGGAAGACCTCGCCCACTATGCCCGCGCCTGCGTGGACATCCTTTGCGAGTTCCCCTTCGGCACTGAAGAACTCGAAGGCATCGCCGCGCGTGGCGACTTCGATTTGTCCGCGCATCAGACCGCCAGCACCAAGTCGCAGGAAATCTTCGACGAAGAACTCAAAACCGCCGCCGCCAAGCTCAGCGACGAGCAGAAGGAAGCGCTCATTCAGAAGCGCCTCGCCGCCGAGGTCGCCAAGACCAAGGGCGCGCCGATGCCTGAAGCCGCCGTGCGTGCGTGGTTCGAGCGTCTATTCAAAGGCAGCTACGTCCCGCATGTCATCGAACCCTCCGCCGGTCTCGACCGCATGGCGCTGGCCGTCATCGCCAAAGCCTTCCATGAAGAGGAGAAGGCCGACGTGAATGGCAAGGTGGAGATCCGCACCTACTTGAGTTTCCATCCGCGCATCGCCCCGATCAAGGTCGGCGTCTTCCCGCTGCTCAAGAACAAGCCTGAACTCGTCGCCAAGGCGCGCGAAGTCTATGCCATGCTCAAGAAGCACATGAACTGCTTCTACGACGAAACCGCTGCCATCGGCCGCCGCTACGCCCGCCAGGACGAAGTCGGCACGCCCTTCGGCGTCACCATCGACTTCGAAACCTGCGGCGAAAAAGGCCCCGAATTGCTCGACACCGTCACCCTGCGTCACCGCGACGGCGGCGAGCAGGAACGTGTGAATATCAGCGATCTGCTCGGGAAGCTGCTGCCGCTGGTGGGGTGACGGAACGCAGCTAGCAGTATCATTGGCTGCGATATTCAGTGAAATTCGCCACGTCGAATTCTAGGGACGAGGACGATTTAATTTCACGAGCATGTCTTGACCCCTTGAACCGTCTTGACGGCGCGCAGTGCCCTACCATCCGCTCTTCACATTCCACACCTCGACCAAATCCTTCGGCAGATCGGTGAGGAAGCGTGAGGGGCGCATCATGATGTCGCCGTCTCGCGCTTGATGATTGATGACGGGGTAGGTGAGGTAGAGTTCGTCCTTGGCTCGCGTGACCGTGACGTAGAAGAGGCGGCGTTCTTCTTCGAGGGCGGTGTCGCCGCCCTCATCAATGGCGCGTTTGTGGGGGAACATGCCATCGGCGAGCCAGACGGCGAAGACGACCTTCCATTCCAAGCCTTTGGCCTGATGGCCGGTGGTGAGGGTCACGGCGTCACGGTCCTGCTGCTCTTGCTGGGCGGGTTTGTTGTCGGTATCGACGCCGCTGAGCAATGAAAGCTGGCTGAGGAATTCGAGGGGATCGGTGAAGCGGTCGCTGAAGTTGCTGAGCTGTTCGAGGTCCTGCTGGCGCTGCTCGTAGTTTTTGAACTTTGCCTTCATGTAGTCATCGTACACGGCATCGGTGATGTTACGGATCATCTGCGCCGGGGCGGCGGGTTTGCCATCGCTGTCGATGAGTTCATCAAGCGTGTAGGCGAACTGCTCCCAGGTCGCTTTCGCTTTCTTCGGCACCTTGAGCGGCAGCAGCACCTCTGAAAAGCTGGTGGGCATCGTTTCAGCCTTGGCGGCATCGGATTTGCGCCAGTCCTGCCAGAGCTTCGACGCGCTGACACCGCCGATGCCGTCGCAAAGGCGGACCATGCGTATGAAGCTGACCTCGTCCTGACGATTCACGGCGAACTTCATAAAGGCGGCGACGTCTTTGACATGCGCCTGCTCGAAGAAGCGCAGGCCGCTGGTGATTTGGAACGGGATGCCGCGCTGGGTGAGTTCCATCTGGATTTCCATGCTGTGGAAATGCGCGCGGTAGAGGATGGCGATGTCGTTGAGATCGGTGCCTTCGTCCTGTAGCTCCAAGATGCGCTGCGCGACGAAGGCGGCCTGCGCGGAGGAATTGTCGAGCGCGACGAGCGCGGGCAGCACGCCCTTCGATTCACGCGCGGGCGTCAGGTTCTTCGGAATCTGGCCGCGATTCATGGCGATGGCGGCATTGGCGAGATTCAGCACCTCGGGCACGCTGCGGTAGTTCACCTCGATCTTGTGAACGCGGGCACGCGGCCAGTGCTGGTCAAATTCGAGGATGTTCGAGACATCCGCGCCGCGCCAGGAGTAGATGGACTGCGCGTCATCGCCCACGACCATCAGGTTTCCCTGCGGGCCGGTGAGCAGCTCGACGAGGCGGCACTGCAGGCCATTCGTGTCCTGATACTCATCGACAAGGACGAACTCAAACTGGCGCTGGTAGCGCTCCAGCAGGTCTGCGTTTTCCTCCAGCAACTGCACGGTGAGCGACAGCAAGTCGTCGAAGTCCATGCAGTTCGTCTCGCGCTTCTTCTCCTGGTAGAGCTTGCGCATCTTGAGGATGCCGGCGGCGACTTCTTCAAAGTAAGGGTAGCGCGTGTGGATGATTTCTTTGAGCTCGCAGAGTGTGTTGTCGGCGAGCGAGAAGATGTCGCCCAGCACTTCGGCTTTGGGGAAGCGATACGTCGTGGTGTCGATGCCGCTGCTGCCGAGCACGGTCTCCATGAGGTCCTTCTGATCTTCGCGGTCCATGATGGAGAAGCCTTTGCGGTAGCCGAGGCGTTCGGCGTTGTAGCGCAGCAGGCGGTTGCCGATGGAATGGAAGGTGCCGCCCCAGATGCGGCTGGCATCCAGTGCGACGAGCGCCTGCACTCGCTCCTGCATCTCACGCGCGGCTTTGTTGGTGAAGGTGAGCAGCAGGATGGACTCGGGCTGGATGCCGTTGTCCAGCAACCACGCGACGCGGTAGGTCAGCGTGCGCGTCTTGCCCGATCCCGCGCCCGCAATCACCAGCGCCTGACCGGGCGGACTCGTGACCGCCGCATGCTGCTGCTCGTTCAGCTCCGCCTTGTAGTCGATGCGGGTGCTGGGTTCGTGCGTGCTGTGCAGCGTGTAGTTGCGGGCCATTGTGGAAGTAGAGTGTTGCGGTCAAGAGGTCAAGTGGTGGTCGAGCGGTTAAGACGCACCGCGCCAGCCAAAATCGTCCTCGTCCTCGATCATTGCGTATGTTTTGCAAGATGAAGGCCCGAATTTATGAAGCACCGCCGATGGCGAGGTTTGGCCGCTGTGGCTGCTGCGAAGCGGTAGAATCGAGGACGAGGACGAGTAGGATTGGCTTCGCCTACACCGGATACACCCACTCCCCACGATACTCCCGCTGAAGGAGCTTGCTGGCTTCCGCATCGCCAATAATAAGTTCCTTCTCCGCATCCCACTGGATGCTGCGGCCGGCTTTGTAGCTGAGCATGCCGAGCATGGGGAGGCAGGAGGAGCGGTGGGCGCTTTCGATGTCGGCGACGGGTTTGCGTTTGTTCTCGATGGCGTCGATGAAGTCGGCCCAGAGCAGGGCGATGTTGTGGCCGTCGGGTTCCTGAAGCTGATGGTTGCCGTGCTTCTCGCCGTCCTTCGTATTCACGGGGTAGAAGGTCCAGCCGTCGCGCCAGCCGATATGCAGCACGCCTTTCTCGCCGTAGAAATAGCAGCCGATCTTGTGCTTCTCGTTGTTGTTGTCGCCAAACTTGCGGTGCTCCCAGGTGGCGGTGAACTGCTCGAATTCAAATGTGGCCATCTGATGATCCGGCGCGTCGGTGGTCTGCTCCATGTCATTGAGCACCGCCGGACCGGCGATGGGGCGACCGCCGGTGCAGAAAACTTTCTTCGGGCCTTTCTCACCGCTCCAGAGCAGCACCTGATCGAGCCAATGCACGCCCCAGTCGCCCATGGTGCCGTTGGCGTAATCGAGGAAATTGCGCCAGCCGCCAGGATGCAGTTTGGTGTTGAACAGACGCAGCGGCGCAGGTCCACACCACATGTCCCAGTCCATGCCTTCGGGAATTTCGCTGTTTGGCTTGGGCTGCTCGGGTCCGCCTTTGCCGATCGCGAAGGCGCGCACCATGCCGACCGTGCCCACGGCACCGGACTTGAGGAAATTCATCGCCTCGACGTGATGCGGGCCGATGCGGCGGTGCAAACCGACCTGCACGACAACGCCTGCTTCTTTCGCGGCTTTCACCATCGCCTTGCTCTCGTTGATCGTGTGCCCCGTGGGCTTCTCGACAAACACATGCGAGCCCGCCTTGCACGCGGCAATGGTTTGCAGCGCGTGCCAATGGTCCGGCGTGGCGATGATGACGATCTCCGGCTTCTCTTTGTCGAGGAGTTCGCGGTAGTCCTTGTAGAGCTTCGGATCGTCGCCCGAGATGCCATTCACATCGTCTCCCGCATTCGAAGCGACATCTTCATGCACATCACACAAGGCGCAGACCTTGATGCGGCCGGAAGCCAGCGCCTCCCGCAAGATGTTCATCCCCCACCAGCCGGAACCGATCAATGCCGTGCGGTATTTCTTCGCTGGATCCGCGCCGAAGATGTGAAACGAGGAGGCGGCAAATGCGGCCGTGGTGGCATTCAGGAAATGGCGGCGGGAGGTCATGGTCGGGCGCGATGAAAGCATGCGAGTCAACGTAACGCCAGCCGATCTTCACCTTCCCGCGACACCGCCAGTGATTTCCTTCGCGTTCGTGCGCAGGATTTCGAGGCCGCTGATGATGGGTTCGCTGGTGGGAGTTGCAGGGATGAGTTCGAGCACGAGATTGTCAGTGGCGGGGATGTTGGTGAACTCCTCGACAACGGCCTTTTGCGCCCCGGCTCCGCGCACGGCAGGGTCGAAGGCCTTGAGTACGGTCTTGTCGCCGATTTTTACGTCGAAGACACGCTGCCCCGGCTTGTCGCCCTCCAGCGCGGCAAAGGACATGCGCACGGTGTAGGTTGCGGGCGCTTGACCTTTCGCCAGCACTGGAATGTCGAGCTTGGTGAGGCCGCGTAGGCCGCTGGTGAAGATCCACGGCGTGTCGTGGCCGGTGATGATGTGGCTTTCCTCGTTGTAGCTGTATTCGCCGCCGCCTTTCGCAATCTGCGGTTTGAAATCGAGCGGCAGATCAATGCCTGCGCGGGAGCTGGGGCGCGGGTAGCCGAGCCAGAGCTTGCCGTGCGCATCGCGGCGGTCGCCGGGAGCGCCTAGATTCAGCGCCATATGCTGCACGGGTAACGAGGCACCGTCGGCGCTGTACACGCCCCAGTTCATGCGGTTGTCGCGTGGTTCAAAGACAACGGTGCTGGCGATGGAGAAGAGACAGACGCAGCCCGCGCTGGCCTCCGGGATCATGACGAGGCCGTTGGCGGGAATGGTGTTGATCCAGCAGCCGAGGCGATGACCGGCGAAGTGTTCTGTCCCGCTGTCGCTGTCGCGATCATAGAATGCGGTGAACTTGGAGCGGAAGAACATCATGTTTG
>JBDNIB010000275.1:0-1825 GCA_041688535.1 Prosthecobacter sp. | reverse complement strand
CCCGGGCGATGTGAACCGTCAGAGCCAGATCAGTCGCCAGATTCGTGAACTGGAGGAGTTTTTCGGCACCGAACTTGCCCGACGACGCGGTAAGACGCTGTCGCTTTCCACCTCTGGCGAACGGTTGGCCTGGCTGATTCGCGAGCAGTTGGAGGACTTGGACAATTTTCGGAAAGAGCAGGCCGGAATGCCGAAGTCCTATGTCATCGGTGCCGGGGCCAGCGTGTTGGAGTGGCTCGTTACGCCTGCGCTGCCAGCCATCAGCGCACATCTCGGCGGAGCCTTACTACAGACGGAGTCGCATCGCAGCCGCAGCCTCAAGGAGGCAGTGCAGGACGGGCGCGTGGATCTGGCGGTGATCCGCCACAACGTTGTCCCTGATGATGCCCATACGGCTTTGGTGATGAAGATGGGCTTTTTCGTGTGCATTCCGCGTGCGCTGCTGAAACCCGGCACCACGCCGCGCGAGGCCGCGAAGCCTGCGCTGTGGCAGACGCTTCCCTTCGCCGCCGGACGTGATGGCGGCCAGACGGACACGGCGGTGCGCGAGGCCATGCGGGAAGCTGGGGTGGCCTTCCGCCCGCGCTTTGAGTGCGGCTCCATGCTGCAGGCCCGTCAGCTCGTGGCGCTGGGTGCCTGTGCGGGCGTGCTGCCGACTCTTGGCGTGCATGGACTGGACGAAAAGACCACCCTCATCCTGCCCTTTGCCCCGCTGAAGGATTACGGGCGTGCGCTGGTGCTGCACTGGAATCCGCGCCAGATGCGGCGGCGTGGTCTGGAGGAGGCGGAGGTGCGAAAAGTCGCGCGCTTGTTGCGGCCTCGTTGAGTATTATCGCAGCTCGTGAATCACTCGCAGGCCGGGCACGTTGTCAAAGTCGCTGTCGAGTGTGAGCACCGCTGCATCGACGGACAGCGCGGAGATGGCGATGACAATGTCGGTCACCTGCATGGTGATGCCTTTGCGCTCGAGGTTCCAAGCTAGAGCGAGGGCGTCATCCCAGATTTTGTCGGTGGTGGGGACCCAGCACATGACCTCGAAATTTTCCTTGTGCTCCTTGAACAGACGTGTTGCCACGATGCCGCGGGAGACTTCGAGTTTGACCACGCCGCAGGAGTAAAACTCATACGCATCATCCGATGCCGCAAGCTCCTGGAAAGGATCTTGGCCTTTGCGGAACCGGCTGATGAAAAAGCTGGAATCAACGAGAACGTTTTCTTCCATAAGTCACGGAGCGACGGGTTTCGGCGACAAGGGAAGGCTCGGCAGGCGTCGTGCCGAGCGCGAGATCGGCATCGAAGCCGTTCCGAATCTCGTCTGCCGTCATGCCGAGTCCGATTTTCCATCGTTCCCTTTGTCTGAACTTGCTAGCGACTCGCCGCAACGCCTCCGCGACTGCCGCAGTTTTGCTGGTAGCGCCAGTGGCCTTCATGACTTCGTCGAGCAAGGCTTCATCAATGTGCATGGTCATCTTCATGATGCGAGTATGGCACTCGTGCCATACTCGGCAATAAAATTCTTTCGCCGGCGAGAAGTGGCCGCGTTTAAGCAGGCACCGTCGCGACCTGAAACCGCTCCATGGAGAAGCGTTTCAGCAGCGAGCCGCTGGCGACGAAGGTGAAGCCGCTGAAGAACAGCAACAAGAAGGGAATGGAGCCCCACTGACCACGCTGCACGGCCAGGACGATCATCCAGGCGAAGTAGCCGGCGAGAGCGACCTCAATCCACAGCGCGAGCGACTTACCGGCCTTGTAGCGGACTTTCTGCACGGCGGCTTGGGCTTGATTTTCGACGCCATACTTCGGCGTGCGGACGAAGTCGGAGCTT
>JBDNIB010000274.1:0-3793 GCA_041688535.1 Prosthecobacter sp. | reverse complement strand
GCGCGTTACCCTAGCTCCCGATTATGACCCAGCAGAACAAGCCACCGAAGACGAATGGCCGGAGGACTGCCGATGATCCTCCTCGACACCTGTGGCCTCATCGCCCTTCAAGATAGCGGTCGGGCATTGTCTGAAGCCACCCGCATCCTCCTCGAAGCCCCAGGCTCTCAGGTCTTCATTTCCGCCATCTCCGCCTTCGAGATCGGCCAAAAGCACAACTCAGGAAAACTCATCCTCCCCCAAGTCCCTGCGATCTGGTTCCCAGCCATGTTGAGGCAGCACCACGTCCGTGAGCTTCCAGTCACCTCCAGCATCTCCCTCACCGCTTCCGCACTGCCCCTGCTGCACAAAGACCCCTTTGACCGCCTCATCATTGCCACGGCCAAGGAGCATGGTCTGCAAATCCTCACCTCGGATCAAGTCATCCCCACTTACCCCAATCTAATCACTCTCTGGTAAATCACCCTCCCATGCCCACCACCCTCCTCGCCGTTACCGGCATGTCCCCTGCCATCGTCACTGAAACGGTGTGGGCACTGGCCAACGAAAAGCCGCGCACCCTGCCGAACCGCGTGGTGCTCATCACCACCAGCGAGGGAAAAAAATCCCTGGAGCGTGATCTCTTCACCGCCACCCCGCAGTTCGGTGGCCTCACCGTCTGGGAGGCTCTACGTAAGGCCGTCAAAGCCCAGCCGGACGAACTCCTCGTTGAAGGCCTGCGCATCATCGACGCGCCAGATGCGCAGAGCGGCACCATGAAGCCCCTGCCAGACATCCGCACCCCTGCCGAGAACACCGCCGCTGCCAACTTCATCCTGGAGCAGGTCCGCGCCATCGTCGAGCACCCGGAGCAGCGCCTCATCGCCAGTATCGCCGGCGGGCGCAAGACCATGGGCGCACTGCTCTATGCCGCCGTCACCTTGCTTGGGCGCGAGACCGACCGCCTCACCCATGTGCTGGTGAAGGAGCCCTTTGATTCCCGGCTCACCCCGCCATTCTACTTCCCCACCCAGCCCGCCACCACGCATGATCTGCGCAACTTCAAAGGCGAACTCACCAGCTCCCACAGCAGCAAAACCGCAGGCATCGAGCTGGCAGACATCCCCTTTGTCCCCCTGCGGAATCGCTTTGAAGACATCAAAGACATGCCCGGCTCCTTCGACGGCGTCGTGCGTAAAATCGCCCGCCAGTCAAAGGCAGATGCCAGCCGCCCCTCATTGATCGAGATCTCCCATCGGCAGAAGCTCCTCACCGTTGATGGCGTCGCCATCAAGGCCAGCCCACGCGCCCTCGCCATCCTGCGTTACCTCTTGGAATGCCAGACCAATGGTATTGAGCGCACCGACCGCGTCGATGTCGCCAACGAAATCATCAATTGGCTGCGTGACCAGAACAGCATCCCCGTCATGCGTAAACCCAAGTCTGTTGCCCCCGATGACGTGAGCCACGACCTCAGCGCCATCCGCACCGCCCTGAGCAAGACCGCCGTCACCTGGGCCATCCCGAAGGGCGGCTTCCACTTTCCGCCCTTCCTCTTCCGCCACGCGGAATAGAGCGTCCGTTCCGGGTTTAGGACATCCCGACCACCTCCCAAAAAGCGCAGGAATGCAGCAAGGCTCCACTGTGCCCCCACGCACAAGCTCAACACACCACCCCGTTTTGCCATGATCCGCCTCGCCTCTGTCCTCGCCACCGTCCTCCTCATCGCTTTCAGTTCCCTTCACCGGTGGAAGCCAGCGCCTAAGACTGAAGCCACCGCTGACTCCGCTCGGGCCACCGCAGAGAAGCTGGCCGCCCTCCGCGCGGAGATCGCCACCCTGGCTTCGAAGGCTGCCCAAGAACAGGCGCAGGATGTCGCTGCCACCCGCGTGGAGGTGCGGAGCCTCCTCGCCCGTTTCAGTGGCGAAGCCGAAGCCTGTGCGCAGCAGGCCGCTCGCCCCTTCCAGGGATTCGGAAACGTCAGCAACTGTATCTACATGGGTGGCAAGGACCAGGTCTTCGGCGGTCACCGCCTTCCAGACTACATCAGCGCCTCCATGCAGCCAGCGACTGACCTGCTTCATGATGCCGAGCGACAGGTGGGTAACCAACTCGAAGCCCTCCGCCAGCGCTCCCTTGCCCGGGCCAACCGGTTTATCAGCCGCACCCTCAGCGCTACCGCAGCGGCCAGGCTTGAACCGGCCGCGCTGGGGTGCTCCCCAGCGGAAGTGGGCAAGCTCGCGGGCCAAGCTAACCAAGTGTGCTCCCATGAGATCACCGCTGCTCTCACCCTGGCAATGGAAGCCATTTTTTTAAAGGCGAACTACGCCGCCATCAGACAGGTCGTGGAGCGCCTCATCGAACGGGAAGCCGCCAGCCTCACTGCGGCCGGTGTCGCTGCGCTTGCCGACGGCCCCCTGCCCATCGGCGAAATCATCGGTGCCTGCGTGGTCGTGGGCGGTGCCGCCTGGACCGCGTGGGATGTCAGGAAAGCCGTCACCACCTACCGGGCGCTACCCGGCCAGATCCATACCTCCCTCCTCGGTTTGTTGAACTCTCTGGGCCACCAGGCTGATCAGAGCCTGGATGCCTTCACCCCCGCCTTCGCTCCCGTCTATGCCGTCACCAAATAATCCGCGTCCCAATTCAACCCATCCCACCCCATGCACCTGCGCACCACTTCAGTTCCCCTCTACCCATTCATCTTTGCCATCGCACTCACGCTGACCACACCCGCCCATGCCAGCATGGCTAGGCCAGTCGTGGAGGTGCTGGAGCAGCTCGGCAAGCTCGCCGGTCGTGCCCCCAGCCGCACCGCTGGCGAGGCGCTCGAGGCCGCCTACCGCGCCCAGGGCCATGTCGCGCTGGAGGCTGCGCAGCATGGCGGCCTGGACCTGGTGGAGGCCGCCGCCCGCCATGGGGAAGGCGTCATGCAGCTAGCCACTCATGTGCCGGAGGCCGCGCGCTATGTCGCGGCACAGCCTCAGCAGGCCCTCGCCCTCGCCACCCGCTGGGGGGAGGATGCCGTGCGCCTCGAAGCCCGCGTCCCCGGCATGGCGGAGGAGACCGCCCGTCAGTTTGGCCGGGCGGAACTCACCGTGCTCAGGGGCGCCCCCCCTGCCGACCTGTTTCGGCTCAATGGCTACGCTGCCCATGCCCACAGCCTGCAGACCAAGGCAGCCCTCCTGCAAGGCTGGAAACGTGAGGGGTCTGCGTTCCTGGATAAACTGGACAAGCACAAGGCCCTCATCCTCACCACCGGCCTCACCCTCAGCATGATCAAAGTGGCCGACGGTATGGAAGACGCCATCAGGGATATTCCGCGTGCCGTTCCCCAGGCCATCCACGCCCTCTTCAGCCGCCTCGGCGACGGTGGCAAAATCGCCCTCATCGCCCTCGCCATGGGCCTCAGCCTTGCGCTCGCTCTGCGTGTCTGGCTCCATCGGCGAGCAGCGAGCAGCAGTCGGTGATCACCAGCCTCCTGTCCCCCATGCCCACCCTCTGCGTCAACACCCCCGGCTCCAAAATCCGTCTCGTCTCCGAGCGGCTCGAAGTCCACGGCACCGACCCCGAGACCGGCACCGCCATCCTCCGTGTCGTCCCCATCCGGGACGTGGACCGCCTGCTCATGCGGGAGAGTAACCAGATCAGCAGCGAGGCACTCGCCACCCTGCTGCGCGCAGACATTCCCGTCACTCTGCTCGGTTGGAAGGGTCAGCACCTCGGCAGCTTCCAGCCCACTACCCCTGCCCAGGGGGCTTGGCGTGTGCGCCAGTATCAGACCAGTCTTGTCTCGGCCTTCACCCTCACCATG
>JBDNIB010000273.1:0-2983 GCA_041688535.1 Prosthecobacter sp. | reverse complement strand
GTGGACGATCTGATCACCTGTATTCCAAGGGCTCCAGAGATTGAGGCCACAGTTGTGAAGGTGAATCATCGCCACGCGCCGCTGAATCAGTCCATCTTGGTCGAGTATTCGGGCAAAGCGCCCCAAAACCACGCTCTCATGTCCACACCGGATTTCACGCCACTCATCGGTTAGCGCATGGGAACGCCATGAACGAAGCCGAAACGCGCGCCGAGCACATCGACCCCGCCCTCAAAGCGGCAGGCTGGGGCTTGGTGGAGGGCAGCCGCATCCGGCGGGAGTATCCGATCACGCCGGGGCGGATCGAAGGGCACGGCAAGCGCGGCAAGTCGCTGATGGCGGATTACGTGCTGGAATACCGCAACACCAAGCTGGCGGTGAATGAGGCGAAGGCCTGGGACCTGCCGCTGACGGAGGGCGTTGGGCAGGCGAAGCTGTATGCGGGCAAGCTGGCCGTGCGCCATGCGTACTCGACGAACGGGAAGGGGATCTACGGCATCGACATGCACACGGGCAAGGAAGGCGAGATCGACCGCTACCCGACGCCGGAGGAACTGTGGGCGCTGACGTTTGCCCAAGAGGATGTGTGGCGGGACCTCTTTGCCGCGGTGGCCTATGAGGACAAAGGCGGCTCGCATCCCGGGCGCTACTATCAAGACACGTCCATCGAGTGTGTGCTGAAGGCCATCGCCGCGAAGCGCGACCGCATCCTGCTGACGCTGGCGACGGGCACGGGGAAGACCTTCATCGCCTTCCAGATCGCGTGGAAGCTGTTTCAAGCGCGCTGGAATCTCAGCGGGGAGCCGACACGCAGACCGCGCATTCTCTTCCTCGCGGATCGGAACATTTTGGCCAACCAGGCGTACAACGCGTTCTCCGCCTTCGAGGACTCGAATCCGGGATCGCTGGTGCGCATCAAGCCGGACGACATCCGCAAGAAGGGCAAGGTGCCGAAGAACGGCAGCGTGTTCTTCACGATCTTCCAGACGTTTTTGTCAGGGCCAGGAGAGACCCCCTACTTCGGTGAATACCCGCCAGACTTCTTCGACTTCATCGTCATCGACGAGTGCCATCGCGGTGGCGCGAACGATGAGAGCACCTGGCGTGACATTTTGAACTACTTCGCGCCCGCCGTGCAGCTCGGCCTGACGGCCACACCGAAGCGGAAGGACAACGTGGACACCTACGCCTACTTCGGCGAGCCGGTGTTTGTCTATTCACTGAAGGACGGCATCAACGACGGCTTTCTGACGCCCTTCCGCGTGAAGCAGATCAGCACGACGCTGGACGAGTATGTGTGGACGCCGGATGACACGGTGATGGAAGGCGAAGTGGAAGCGGGCAAGCGCTACGGCGAAGGCGACTTCAATAAAAAGATCGAGATCAGGGAGCGCGAACGCAAGCGCGTGCAGATCTTCATGTCCCAAATCGACCAGCGGGAGAAGACGCTGGTCTTCTGCGCGAGTCAGGAGCATGCGCTGCTGGTGCGGGACTTCATCAACCAGACGAAGACCAGCACGGACCCGAACTACTGCCAGCGCGTGACCGCGAACGACGGAGAGATCGGCGAGCAGCACTTGCGGGAGTTTCAGGACAACGAGAAAAGCATCCCGACGATCCTCACGACGTCGCAGAAGCTCAGCACCGGCGTGGATGCGCGGAACATCCGCAACATCGTGCTGATGCGCCCGATCAAGTCGATGATCGAGTTCAAGCAGATCATCGGGCGCGGCACGCGTCTCTTTGACGGGAAGGACTACTTCACGATCTACGACTTCGTGAAGGCGCACCATCATTTCAGCGATCCCGAGTGGGACGGCGAGCCGATTGATCCCGAGACCTGCACGAAGTGCGGGCAGTATCCCTGCGTGTGTGAAGTCCCGCCGCCAAAGCCGTGCGAGACATGCGGGCAAGCGCCCTGCGTCTGCCCCTGTGAGAAGTGCGGTCAGCATCCCTGCGGGTGCCCGAAGCAGAAGGCCAAGATCAAGCTGGCGGATGGCAAAGCGCGCACGATCCAGCACATGATGATGACGACCTTCTGGCATACCGACGGCACGCCGATGAGCGCGCAGCAGTTCATGGAGATGCTGTTCGGCAAGCTGCCGGAGTTCTTCCAGAACGAGGAGGAACTGCGCGCCTTGTGGAGCCAGCCGGACACGCGCAAGAAGCTGCTCGATGGACTGGCGGAACACGGCTTTGGCAAAACGCAGCTCACGGAGATGCAGAAGGTCATCGACGCGAAGTTCTTGAACCCCAAGACGCCCGTGGACGAGATCCGCGCGCATTACGACGCCCTGTGCCGCGAGATCGAGGAGGGTTTCCAGGCCATTGGTGATGTTTAAATGCAAATCCGACTAGACTGGGTGGATTGGTCAGGGGAGTGGTAGAGTAGATCAGAGTAGAGCAGAGACAATATGAGGAGTTGAGGAATGGGTGTTTGCAAGCACTGTGTGGCCGAATCGCTTCAGTGGTTTGTTCTGGTGGAAACTGTGGTTTGTGGACCATGTTTGCTACAAAGTGGTGTGAAGTAACGTGGGTAATGTTATTACCGCTAAGTAAAGTTATTTCAATCCGTGGAATTTAATTCTCCTTCTTTGTTAAATTGATGAGCTTAGTTAGGCCCTTTAGGCCACTTAGTTGTCTAGAATCCTACCCTTTGCACTCGGGGGGCATGCAAGCAAGCAGTTAGCAGTTCAGCTAGCTTCCGCACATGCACCATACACTTCTGATAGATGGTAGCCGTAATTTTGTAGCTTGCTTGCAGCCTGCACATGCGCCGTGTGGTCTCGGCTTCGTCCCCACGCTACTGGCTTGTTGCTGTGCGCGATTGGAGCAGCTACCTGGGAGACCCTGCTATCGCTATGGCTGCACGAGAGATACAACAAACTAAGTCTTAAAATACTTACATTACAATATTCTGAAAAATTTGCACCAAAAATAACTTTATCTCGCCAATTCCACGTCGTCGCCACCATGTGGCAGG
>JBDNIB010000272.1:0-5495 GCA_041688535.1 Prosthecobacter sp. | reverse complement strand
TGATGGTCGCGGCCGGTGGCGTGGGGATTCCCACCACGATTTTCTCCCAACGGCGTGCGGCCAAACTCACTGCCAAAGACGACCATCGTGTCTTCCAGTAAACCACGCTGCTTGAGGTCGGTGAGCAACGCCGCTATCGGCTGATCGGCCATGCCCGCGTTGTAGGCGAGTTCGTTGTCGAGATTGCTGTGATGGTCCCAGCTCGCGTGCATGATGCTGACGAAGCGCACTCCGCGTTCGACGAGGCGGCGGGCGAGCAGACAGTTGGTGGCAAAGGCTTTGTATTGACCGGGACCACCGCCGCGCGCGGCCTTGATCGGCGCATCAGGGCGATCCACGCCATACATCTCCCGCGTCTTCGCACTTTCATCCTTGAGGTCGATCAATTCGGGCGCGGAGGCCTGCATGCGGAAGGCCAGTTCATACGCGGCGATGCGGCTGGCGATCTCGGGATCGCGCAGATGCTCGAAGCGGCTTTGATTCAGCTCCATCAGCGTGTCCAAGCCCTTGCGTTGCAGATGCATCGGAATGCCGGGTGGATTTTTCAGATTGAGCACCGGCTCACCCTGATTGCGGAACATCACGCCCGCATACGAGCTGGGCAGAAAGCCGCTTTGCCACAGCGAAGCACCGCCGCCGGTGCCGCGACCGGCGGAGAGCACGACATAGCCGGGCAGATTGCGCGACATGCTGCCGAGGCCGTAATTGAGCCACGAACCGACCGTCGGCAGGCCAAACTGCGCACGACCGCAATGCAGGACGAGCTGGCCGGGGTGATGATTGAACTGATCCGTGTGCAGACTGCGAATCATGAGCCAGTCGTCCGCGTGTTTCGCCATGTGCGGCAGCAGATCACTGAAATCCATGCCGCACTGGCCATGCTTGGTGAACTTGCGCGGGCTGCCCATGAGCTTGGCCGTTTCTTTGCGGATGAAGGCAAAGCGCACATTCTTCGTCATGCTCTCCGGCAGCGGCTGGCCGTTCAATTCGTTGAGCTTCGGTTTCGGATCGAACAGATCCATCTGGCTCGGCCCGCCTTCCATGAAGATGAAGATGCAGTTTTTCGCCTTCGCCGGAAAATGCGGCATGCGTGGTGCGAGCGGATCATGTGGCACCTCCGCCGCTGAAATGATCCCCTCCTGCGTCAGTAGCGCCCCCAAGGCCAGTGCCCCGATACCATTGGCGCTCGTCGCGAGAAATTCGCGCCGCTTCTGCAAGAGCTGTTGTTCGACCGGATGCATGTGGGCATAACGTCGCTGCGGCTGTGTTACTAACAGGCTTCGGGCCAACCTCCCCAGGTATTGCTGATTCCGTGGATTTTCGCGCTTTGGAGTATTGACACATCTGGCCCGGATGCTCAGCATCCTGGATCAACCATGAAAAAGGAACCCAGCACCGCAGGCCGTCCTCGTCACTCAGCCCCCACGCGCACCGGCCTTGAACCGGCCCAAATCGCGGAGGCGTTTCAGGATAATCTAAATTACCTGCTGGGGCGGTTTCCTGCCATTGCCTCGCGCAATGACAACTACCTGGCGCTGGCCTACACAGTACGCGACCGCCTGCTGGAACGCTGGATCAAGAGCGCGCAGACCTTCCGCGAACGGCAGAGCCGCACGGTGTGTTATCTCTCAGCGGAATTTCTGATGGGGCCGCAGCTTGGCAACAATCTCATCAACCTCGGCATTCAGGAGCCCGTCGAGAAGGCGATGCAGACGCTGGGTTTGAATCTGGCGGAACTTATCGAGCATGAGGAAGAGCCAGGTTTAGGCAACGGCGGTCTCGGACGGCTGGCGGCTTGTTATCTCGATTCGCTGGCGACGCTGGAGGTGCCTTCCATTGGCTACGGCATCCGCTATGAGTTCGGCATCTTTGAGCAGCGCATTCGCCATGGCTGGCAGGTGGAAATGACGGACAAATGGCTGCGCTTCGGCAATCCGTGGGAGATACCCCGGCCTGAAATTGTGCATGAGGTGAAGTTTGGCGGTCACACCGAGAGCTACGAGGAAAACGGTGCCTGCCGTGTGCGCTGGGTGCCCGATGAAGTGGTCTGCGGCATGGCCTATGACATGCCGGTGCCGGGCTACCAGGTGAACACCGTGAACCTGTTGCGCCTGTGGAAGGCCGAGGCCGCCGAATCCTTCGACTTCGCCGCCTTCAACGAGGGCGACTACTACCGAGCCGTCATGAAAAAGATGTCCTCGGAAAACATTACCAAGGTGCTGTATCCGAACGACGAATCGTTGCAGGGCAAGCGCCTGCGCCTCCAGCAGCAGTTCTTCTTCGTCTCCTGCGCGTTGCAGGACATGCTGCGGCTCTACTTCCAGCGCAGCAAGACGCTGGACACGTTCCATGAGAAATTTTGCGCGCAGTTGAACGACACGCATCCCGCCATCGCCGTCGCCGAGTTGATGCGGCTGCTGGTGGACGAGCACTGTCTGGCGTGGGAGCCGGCCTGGGAGATCACCCGCAAAACCTTCGGCTACACCAACCACACGCTGCTGCCGGAAGCGCTGGAGCGCTGGGGCGTGCCGCTGTTCGCCAGCGTGCTGCCACGGCACCTGGAGATCATTTATGAAATCAATCGCCGCTTCCTCGACGAGGTGCGCCTGTGCTTCCCCGGTGATGACGCCCGCGTCGCCCGCATGTCCTTGATCGAAGAGGGTGGCGAACGTTATGTGCGCATGGCGAACCTAGCCTGCGTCGGCAGCAGCGCCATCAACGGCGTGGCCCGTTTGCACAGTGATCTGCTCAAAGAAGGCGTGCTGCGCGACTTCTATGACTTCTGGCCGGAAAAATTTCAGAATAAGACCAACGGCGTCACCCCACGGCGGTTCATGCTGATGAGCAATCCCGACCTCGCCGCGCTCATCACCCGCCGCATCGGTCCTCGGTGGGTCAGGAATCTCGACGAGCTAAAACAGCTCGAAAAATTCGCCGATGACGCGCCGTTCCACGGCGAATGGCGGGAGGTGAAACTGGCGAACAAGCGCAACCTGGCCCGGCTGCTGCAGGAGCGAGCAGGCGTCAGTGTGAACCCGGAGTCGCTCTTCGACATCCAGGTCAAACGCCTCCACGAGTACAAGCGTCAGCATCTCAACGCACTGTTCATCATCACGCTCTACAACCGACTGCGCCGCAATCCCGCCCTCAAGATCACGCCGCGCACCTTTGTGTTCGGCGGCAAGGCCGCGCCGGGCTACTTCATGGCCAAACTCATTATCAAGCTGATCCACGCCATCGCCGAGGTGGTGAACCATGACCCCGCCGTGAACGACCAGCTCAAGGTCGCCTTCTTCCCGAACTTCAATGTCAAGAACGCGCAGCACATCTACCCGGCGGCGGATCTGTCCGAGCAGATTTCCACCGCCGGCAAGGAGGCCTCCGGCACCGGCAACATGAAGTTCGCCCTCAATGGTGCCCTCACCATCGGCACGCTGGACGGTGCCAATGTCGAGATCCGCGAGCACGTCGGCGCGGAGAATTTCTTCCTCTTCGGTCGCACTGAATCCGAAGTCGCGGCAACCAAGGCGCAAGGCTACCGCCCCTGGGAGTACTGCGCCGCCAACGAGGAGCTGCGCGAGGTCATCGAGCAGATTCGCGACGGTTTCTTCTCCCCCGAGCAACCCCAACTCTTCCATCCGCTGGTCAACTCCCTGCTGCAACACGACGACTACCTACTCTTCGCCGATTATGCCGACTACGTCGCCTGCCAGGACCGCGTCTCCGCAGCTTATGAAGACAAGGAAAACTGGACCCGCATGTCCATCCTCAATGTCGCCCGCATGGGCTACTTCTCCTCCGACCGCTCCATCCGCGAGTACTGTGAGGAGATTTGGAACGTCATGCCCGTCGCGATTGAGGAAACACCCGCCTAATCAAGGACTGCCTGCCCGCCATAGCAGAGTGAGCTGACTGGTCTCAGGTCCGTTAGGGTCAGCGGTTCTTGTATCCCGCGATGACGCACTGATTACAGATATAGGCACCCCCTTTCCCTGGCTTTCCAGGAAATTTAGTCATCGCCACATGATGCTGTTCACAAAGAGGCTGGCAGGAGGCCAGTCCCAGCAGGCAGCAAGCCAAGATCGCTTTCATTGCCGACGATCATAGCGCCGGGCATCTGCGCCACACAAAATTTTCCTGAGCTTGCATCCAGGCAGCGTGCAGGCATGAAGCCACCAACCAACCCTTCGTCGAAATTTTTCGCCACACCTTCCGCCATGCTCCGATCCATGCTCCTTTCCGTGCTTTCCGTATGTTCCGCAGGCACTCTCTCCGCCGCCGACACGCCACCCAACATCATCGTCGTCCTCGTTGATGACATGGGCTGGACCGATCTCGGCTGCCAGGGTTCCAAATACTACGAGACGCCGCACATCGACCAGCTCGCAAAGGACGGCATGCGTTTCACGCAGGCTTACTCCGCCTGCACCGTCTGCTCGCCCACGCGTGCGGCCATGCTCACTGGCAAAGCGCCCGCACGCTTGCACCTCACCGACTGGATCGCCGGGCATGTGCCGGACAACGGCCAGCTCTTGATCCCTGATTGGACCATGCAACTACCGCTGGCGGAGGAAACCATCGCCGAGCGGCTCAAGACACGCGGCTATGCCACGGCCAGCATCGGCAAGTGGCATCTCGGTGGCGCGGAGTTCTATCCGACCAAGCACGGCTTCGATGTGAACATCGGCGGCACGCATGCCGGTTCTCCGCCGAGCTATTTCTCGCCTTACAAGATCGCCACGCTGCCCGACGGACCTCAGGATGAATTCCTCACCGATCGCCTCACGGATGAAGCCGTTAAGTTCATCACCAAGAACCAAGCGAAGCCCTTCTTCGTCTATCTACCGCATTACGCCGTCCACACGCCGATCATGGGCAAGCCGGAAGCCGTCGCGAAGTATCAGGCGAAGAAGGCCGTCGGCGGTCACCGCAATCCCGTCTATGCCGCGCTCGTTGAAAGCGTGGATGACGGCGTGGGCAAGCTGCGCGCCACCTTGACCGAATTGAAGCTCGCCGAAAACACACTCTTCATCTTCACCAGCGATAACGGCGGTCTCAGCCAGCTCGTCACGCCGCAGGGCTGGTCACGCGGCCCCACCGACAACAGCCCCGCCCGTCTTGGTAAAGGCAGCGCGCATGAAGGCGGCGTCCACATCCCGCTCATCGTCTCCTGGCCCGGCAAGGTGAAGCCCGGCAGCACCTGCGACGTGCCCGTCATCACCTACGATCACCTGCCCACGCTACTCGCCGCCACCCAGACACCGCTCAAAGAAGGCCAAGTCGTCGATGGCGAATCGCTCCTGCCCCTGCTCACCGAAACCGGCCCCCTCACACGCGCCGCCATCTACTGGCACTACCCGCATTACCATCCCGGCAGCGCCCGTCCTTACAGCGCCATCCGCGAAGGCGACTGGAAGCTCCTCCAGTTCTACGAGGACAACCACGTCGAACTCTACAACCTCGCCCTCGATGCTGGTGAAGACGACAACCGCGCC
>JBDNIB010000271.1:0-3769 GCA_041688535.1 Prosthecobacter sp. | reverse complement strand
GTGGACGATGACATGAAGGAGAAGCTATTCGTCAATGCCGTGGTCACCGTGGTGGATTCAAAGCATATCTGGGAGCACATTGATGAGGCGGATGAAGCCAAGGAGCAGATCGCCTTTGCCGATGTCATTCTCCTCAACAAATGCGATTTGGTTTCACCTGCCGATCTGGATCGTCTGGAGGCACGCATCAAGGCGATGAACGGCATGGCCCGTGTGCATCGCACGATCAATGCAGAGATCGAAATCCAGCGCATCCTCGAAGTTGGCGGTTTCAATCTGGACCACGCGATGACCGTGGACCCCAAGTTCCTGGAGCCTGAGTATCCCTTCGAGTGGGGCGGTGTATTCCAGCTCCCCGCCGGTGAGGCGCAGTTCATCGCCACGCAGAATCCCGACCCGTCGATGAAGCTCACTCTCATTCCCGTGAAGAGTGGGTCCGAGGACGAACTGGCCCGAGCACGCGAGCTGGCGGTGCGCATCTTCTCCCTGGATGCAAAAGAAGTGTCCGCAGGCCAGTCATTGCACTGTGACGTACATCTCTATGAACTGATGCTGAGTGAAGGTGAGCAGCGCTGGACACTCCAAGTGCCAGAGACCTCGTTCTACGCAGTTTTCACTGAGCATTACCCCGAGGAACTCGATCTGAAGCTTTGCGTCGGCACACGCGAAGTCGTGGCGGCGCCAGCCGCTGCCTACAAGCCAGACCATGAGCATGATGAAGAAGTCACCAGCGTGGGGATCGAGGCAGACGGTGATTGTGATGAGTCAAAGCTCAACCAATGGCTCTCCAAGCTGCTGCGGGAAAGGGGCACCGACATCTTCCGCATGAAGGGCGTGTTCGCCATTCACGGCAGTGACCAGCGCTTGATCTTCCAGGGCGTCCACATGCTGCTCGACACTCAAGACGGCGGGTCATGGGGCGTGCGGAAGCGCAGAAACATCCTCGTCTTCATCGGGCGTAATCTGGATCGTGAAGAACTCAACGCCGGTTTCCGCGCATGTTCGGTTTAAGCAACAAGGGTAAGCCTGAAGCAGTCTCGATGAAGTCTGCGGCGACCCTCATGCCCGAGGCCTGGCGGGCCGAGGTGGAGGACCATGTGCTGGACCTACGCTGGTCGCCAGATGGCACCATGCTGGCTGCGCTGCCGAGCTTGGGCAGCATCGTCATCTATCAGCACGACGGCGGAGTTTTGGCCCGGCTACCCGCGCACGCAGGTGGCAATGGAGCCATCGCCTGGCACCCGAAGAAGCCACTGCTGGCCACCTATGGGCACGATAGCACGGTGCGCTTTCATGCCACGCCGTTCCGGGATGCGCCGACCGAGTTCGTGCTGGAAAAAGGCTGGGCCGACCGCATCGCCTGGAACCAGGACGGCACCTTGCTCGCCGCTACCGTGGGCAAGAAGCTGTTCATTTTAAATGCCGACTCCGGCGCGGTCTTGCAAACCATGCCCGATCACAAGAGCACCATTTGTGACATCGCGTGGAATCCGTGCATGAAAAACCAGATCACCTCGGTGTGTGATGGCGGGGCACGCATGTGGCGCGTGGGCGAGGCGAAGCCCTTCGCTCACTTCGACTGGGGCGGTGCCAGCCTCATCGTGACGTGGAGCCCTGATGGCCGCTGGGTCGTCACGGGTGATCAGACGCCCAGCGTCCACCTCTACGATGTGAAGCGCAGGCATCCGCTGCACATTCAAGGCTACGAGACCAAGATGAAAACCATGGCCTGGCAGTCGGACTCGGCCTGGTTGGCGACTGGCGGTGGCAAGTCCATAACCGTCTGGCCCTGCACGGGCAAGAAGGGCCCGGAAGGCAGCAAGCCCATTCAGCTTTTCGGCCACTTGGGCGATGCCGTTTGCATGGACTTCGCCCCGAAGCAGCCCCTGCTCGTCAGCGGCGGGCGTGATGGACTGCTGCTGCTGTGGATGCCGCATCGTGCAGACTCCCCCGCGCTCATATCCCAACGCAACAATGAGATCACCGCGGTGCGTTGGGGACCAGACAATGCGGCCTTCGCCTTCGGCACCGAGACGGGAGAAGTCTTCCTGTTGAAGGTGTCGCTCCGTTAGACCGATAGTTATGAAAGCGACCCTCCTGCGCCACCTCTGCGCGGCGCTGTTACTGCTGCCGCAGGCCGGCCCGGCAGCAGAGTCAAAGCTGCGCGTGCTCACCAGCTTCCTACCCATGCAAGCCCATGCACAGGCCGTGGCTGGGACGGCGGCGCAGGTCGAGCAGTTGCTCTCCAAAGACGCTGGTCCGCACGACTACCAGCTCACTGCGGGCGATGTCAAAAAGCTCGCAGCAGCCGACCTTTTCATCATCAATGGCGCAGGTCTGGAGCAGTGGCTCGATGAGCTGGTAAACAAAGCTGGCGCAAAAAAACTCGTCCTGGTGGACACGTCCAAAGGCGTGCGTTTACAGGCGAATCCAACCTCCTTTGATGCCACGACGGCCAGTGGCATGAACCCGCATCTGTGGCTTGATCCCGTGCTCGCGCAGCATCAAACTATGGTCATCCTCGCCGCTTTGAAAAAGGCCGATCCCGCCAACGCAGCCACCTTCCAGACCAACGCCGATGCCTACCTGGCCAAGCTCGCCGCCCTGGATAATGAGTTCCGCGTCGTGCTCGCACCGCTGCCCAACAAGAACCTCGTCACCTTCCACGATGCGTTCCCCTATCTGGCCACACGCTACGAGTTGAACTACGTCGGCTGCCTCTCCGAGTTCCCGGAAAAAGACCCCACGCCCAAGCAACTCGCAGGTCTGGTGGATCGCATGCACCAGCACCACGTCAGTGTGATCTTCGCTGAAACCGGCTACGCACCCAGCCTGCTGCAAGAGATAGCCCGCCAGACCGGAGCCGCCGTATCGGAACTCGATACGCTGGAAATCGGTGTCGGTGATGCCGCCGCCTACCTCACCCGCATGAAGAAAAATCTGGAAGTGCTGAAAGCCGCGTTTCAATGATCGCCAGCGCCCCACCCGCACCTGTGCAACGACTTTCCTTAGTGGACCAGTGGGTCTGCCGAGCGCCCATCATGCAGTTGGAGCACGTCGGCGTGCGCTATGGCAAAAACTGGGCGCTGCAAGGCGTCGATCTGGACATCTGGCGCGGCGACATCCTCGCTTTCATCGGCCCCAATGGCGCTGGTAAATCCAGTCTGCTGCGCGCCATCCTCGGCCTCGTGCCCCTGGCCGAAGGCCGCATCGTGCTGGACTCGCACAGCGCACCGCTGCGCATCGGCTATGTGCCGCAGCGACTCGACTTCGACACCTCCTTCCCCATCACCGTCAGCGAGTTTCTAACGCTCAACCTGCCCCAGCAACCCCTGTGGACGCGCGGGCTGAAGCAGCACCAGCGCCACCTCAAACGGCAGGCCCTCGCACGCTTGCAGTGCGAGCACGTGTTCGAGCAAAAACTCGGCGCCCTCTCCGGTGGTCAGTTCCAGCGTGTGCTGCTCGCCGCCGCGTTGTTGCGTGAGCCCGAGCTGCTACTGCTCGACGAGCCCGCCTCGAACATCGACCGCCGCGGCTCCGAAGATTTGCACCAGCTCCTGCTCCAGCTTCATGCCGACCTCGGACTCACCCTCATCTTTGTCTCGCACGACGTGCATTTCGTCAGCCACCTCGCCACCCGCGTCGGCTGCTTGAACCAGAGCTTTTGTGGCCTGGGGCCACCCAGTGAAATCCTCTGCGAGCACTTCCTCGCCGAGACCTATGGCTCCGCCTTCCAGCCCCGCCAGACCCATTTCTAACCCTGCGCCCG
>JBDNIB010000005.1:0-7791 GCA_041688535.1 Prosthecobacter sp. | reverse complement strand
TGCGGCTGATGCCGAACTGCTCGCACAGCTCGCTGACGTTAAACCTGCCGCTGTTGGCAAGCGTGACAAACTTCAATCGCTGATCTGGGGTGGGGGTGGTGTTCCAAGGCATCGACCACCCCGCCAACTGTAACCTATGTCCCCGGTCAACCTGTTACCCATGTCCCCGGTCCGAACCGATAACGCCATCGACGAGATCATCAAGGGCCGCAAAATACAGTATGTCTATAACCAAGGCACCGATGCCTGGGATGTCATTACCACCCAAAACACTGCCGCAGATTACAACAAGCTCACCACCGTCACCGACTCAAACTCCGTCGTCGATAGTTACGCGCTCACCGCCACCGGCCAGGGCAGCGGCTACGTCACCCTCGTCTTCGGCAATGGTGGCAACCCCGAGCGCCAGCCTGCCGGCGATCCCGTCAGCGTGCAGGTCATCAAAGTGGCAAACGAACTTTACGTCGGCGACCTGAAGGTCGTCTCTTCCAGCAACCCACTGGATGAAAAAGTCACCCTCCGCCACAGCGGTGACTTCGCCGCGAAGCCTGAAGACTATGATTTCGAATAGCGCTGGGCCCTCCGGTGCTGCCAGTGCTCCCTCCACCTACGTCTATAGTATGAAGCGCGTGCTGGGAGATCCCACCGCCACGCCTGCCAGTGACAAATGGGTCATCGTCACCGTTCCCAATAGTGTGAAGCCAAGCGCCGATCAGTTCACCTTTGCGGGGAGCGCCGTGATCCCGGGAACTTCCAATTTCGTGCCCACCACGTACAAGCTGAACAGCCAGGGCCAGCCCACCACAACGCCGCTCATTTTCTTTACACTCACCCCGACCGCCATAAGCGGCAGCACCGTCACCGTGGGCTCCACGGCGGATCTCCTCCCCGGTATGCCGGTCTCTGGAAATCTTGCCGGCATCGCCACCGTCATCAGCATCACCAATGCCACCCAGTTCGTGCTCAGCCAAAATCCCGTGGACCTCTTACAGCTCTATTTTTCCCCCGCTACCTATACCGCTAGAGACTTCAGCGTAGGCTTCCCCAGCCTCTTCCTGAAATCCAGTGTCGGTCTCGACTTCAGCAGTGCCAGCTACCCTGCTGGTGTGCCCGCCACCATTGTCTTCAGTGCAAATCTCGGGCCGCTAGACGGCTGCGTGCTCTATGTGAATGGCACCCCCGCAGTCGCCCATAAAGCCCCCACGCCACGCTTCACCCTCACCGAGGCCAGCACCGACCTCACCACCACCGGCCTGAGCAAGCAGTTCAGCATTCCCGCCAGCTTCTTCAAAGCTGGACCCAACACCATTGAGGTCGCCGTTTACTCCGGTGCCCAGCCAAACACCTTCTCCGCGCTCGACTTCAGCATTGAGGCTGCACAGGAGGCCGAAGTCGTCACCACCGGCAGCACCTGGACTGCTGCCGCATCCCCCTTCAGTGCGGACCAAGCGAACACCAAACTTCGCCACCATCAGCAGCGACGACAAATACCCTTTTGGCGGCCCGAGCTTCGTCCTCAACGACCGCTGGTTCACCATGCGCTACAAGACCAAGACCGGCACCGGCAACGTGCTGGGTGATGGTGTCTATTCCCGCTGGATGCCGCCACAGTTCGTCGAAGGCTGGGTGAAGCGTGTGCTTGCTGCTATCAACCCCTTTGAGCAGCGCGTGAAGGATCTCTACAACAACTCCGTGAACACTGATGTCAGCGTCATCACACAAGCCGGCACACGCTGGGAGGGAGACATCGCCCTCACCATGAGCAACATCAACAGCGTCGGCCTGATCGAGATTTACGAGACCGTGCTGAACCGCGCCAAGGATATGAGCATCAATGCCAACACCAATGATCCTGACGCCAACAACGCCCTTACCCTAGCCGCAGGCTACCTCAATGATCTTTACACACTCGTCGGCAATGAAGCCTATGCGGATGCCGCCAATCCCACCATCTCCCTCGATGACCAGACCAGTGTCACTGAAGTCAACACCAGCCGCTTCTCCTTTGAAGGGCAGGTCAGCAGCTCACTCGACGAAGAGTTGGCTCTGCTGCGCGGACGTGATGACTTCGTAAGCCCCGGCGTCGCCACGGCCCCCGCATACAATCGCCTCTACTGGAACTATACCCGTGGCATCAACAGCGGTGAAGTCCTCTATGCCGTGAACTACAACATCAAAGAAAAAGTCGGCAGCAGCACCGCCAATGGCGTCATTGATGAAGCCGATGCCTACCGCATGTTCCCCCAGGGTCACGGTGATGCCTATGGCCACTACCTCACCGCCCTCACTGGCTACTACAAGCTGCTGACCAATCCCAACTTCACTTGGACCCCACGCGCGGAAGCCGTCACCGTGCTCGGTCAGGCTGTCACCGTCGATTTCCAGGACGAGCGTAAATTTGCCGCCGCCGCAGGCAATACCGCCCGCACCGCACAGCAGGTCGTCGCCCTCGTCTATCGCAAAAATTACAAGGACGATCCTGCCGCAGGCTGGACGCATTACCGCGACAGCAAAGGCATGAATACCCAGACCAACACCACCAGTCGTCAGGGGCTCGACGAATGGGTCAGCCGCAGCACTCAGGGTGCCTTTTTCAACTGGGTCGTCGGTAATGCCCTCGTCCCCGATGTGGATGCGAACCATGATGGCGTGCAGAAAATCGACCGCACCACCATCCCCGAACTCCCCGAGCTGGCCGCTGTAGGAGAGACCTTCCAAACCACCGCCGACAATGCCAGCGCCCGCCTCAATCCCCTCGGCCTCAGCCCTGGAGCCATCGCCTTTGACATCTCTCCCGCTGCGCTTCAGGGCGGCCAGTCCCACTACGAGCAGGTCTATGAGCGCTCCCTGCGCACTCTCGTCAATGCTGCCGGAGCCTTTAATCAAGCTGGCCGCATGACCCGCTCCCTGCGCAATCAGCAAAACCAGATCGACGACTACAATACCGTCATCGTCCAGCAGGAGAGAAGCTATGTGAACCAGCTCATCGACATCTATGGCGCGCCTTACTCCGACGAGATCGGCGCAGGCAAGCTCTATGCCCAAGGCTACGAAGGCCCCGATCTCGTTCATTGGTACATCGTTGATCGTCCCACCGATCTCGTGGACGCCAGCAAGACCTTCACCTTCACCATCAGTGAGGCGAAAGAGATCAACTACTTCACTGGCAACTCCATTCAAAACATCATTGATGGCTATACCAACGGCACCACTGCCGATACAAAAACCATCTCTGCCAAGCCCTCACAGTTCGTCCAATACAGCGATGTCTGGAAGACCGGAGGTCTGGGCTCACGCGCAGAAACCGGTGCCCTGCAAAATGCCCTGCATGACGCCCACGCCAGCTACCTCACCCTCCGCACCGCCTTCACAGGCTACCGCAAAACCTACGTGCAAATGAAGCACCTCGAGTCCGTCTTTGCTGACCTTGTAGCCACTCACAAAAGCCAAAATGACGAACTAGGCACCAAACAGGCCGCCATCCTCGACCTAGAGCGCCTCGACCTAGAGCGCCTCGTCCGTGACCGCGAGATCACTGCGGCTGCCTTTGATGACATCGCCGACATTTCCACACTGCTAGGTGATGCCATTGCCGAATACTTCCCGAAAACGGTTGGATTAGCCACTGATGTCACATCACCCGCCCGAGGGACCGCCAAGCTCGTGGGTGCCGTCGGTGCCACGATTGCCAAGACCATCGCCCTCTCCACCCGTGCCTCAGCACGGGTGCAGCAGACGAATATCGTCGAACAGGAGCAGCAACTCGTCGCTACCATGCAGGCGCTCGGCTTCAAGCATGAGGAAGTGCAGCTCGCCTATGAATACGGCATTCTCTACAACGAAAGATCCACCCACGCCACTGAGGCGATGGAACTCCTGCTCACTCAACAGCGCGCCCTTGAGGAAGTGCGCAACGTCATCGCCCGTGGCAGCCGCATCCTCGCCGAGCGTGAAGTCTTCCGTCAGCGTGCCGCCTCCATCATCCAGGGCTACCGCACCAAGGACCTCACCTTCCGCCTCTTCCGCAATGAAGCCCTGGAGCAGTATCGCAGCCTCTTTGACCTCGCTAGCCGCTACACCTACCTCGCCGCAAAGAGCTACGACTACGAGACCGGACTGCTCGGCAGCACCCAGGGTCAGACCGTCTTCCGCGACATCGTCGCCGCGCGTTCCCTCGGCGATGTTTCCGCAGGCAGCCCACTGACCACCGTCAGCACCCTTGGCGACAGCGGACTCGCTGGTATGATGGCGAAACTGAACGCCGACTTCTCCGTCGCCAAAGGCCGCCTCGGCATCAACAACCCGGATCAATACGGCGCCGTCTTCTCCCTGCGCACCGAGCTTTTCCGCCTGCACAATGACAACACCATGACCGCTGATGACGATGCCTGGAGGCAGACCTTGGAGCAGCACTTCGTCACCAATGTCATGACTGACTCCGACGTCGCCACCTACTGCCGCAACATCAAAAAGCCCGATGGCACGCCCGTCCCAGGCATCGTCATTCCCTTCAGCACCGCCATCCTCCATGCGAAAAACTTCTTCGGCCTCGACCTCGCCGCTGGAGACCACGCCTACACGCCTAGCAGCTTCGCCACGAAGATTAACAGCGTCGGCATCGCCCTGCCCGGCTATGTCGGCATGGACAGTTATGCCGCAGGAAACATGGGCTCGGGAGCCCCCGCCAGTGGTGCTACGAATGCCCTCAGCGCCACTCCTTACTGCTACCTCATCCCCTGCGGTCAGGATTTCATGCTCGCCCCGCCGCTGGGAGACACCAACACCCTCCGCACCTGGACGGTGCATGATCAGGCCCTGCCACTGCCCTACAACCTGGGAGCCACCGCCTTTAACAGCACCCAGTTCTTCAATGCCAACGGCACCCTCAGCGAGCAGCCCTGGATCTTGCGGAAACATCAGGCCTTCCGTCCCGTCGCCGATCCCTCCTTCTTTTATGGCAGCGTCCCCGCCGAATTTACCAACACGCGCCTCATCGGCAGAAGCGTCTGGAACAGCCAGTGGAAGATCGTCATCCCCGCATACACCCTCCTATCCAACGAGCAAACCGCCGTCGACCGCTTCGCCGCTAGCGTGAAGGACGTGCAGCTCTTCCTGCGCACCTACAGCCACTCGGGGAACTGATGAAAGCGCTGCTCATTCTCTTCACCATCGCTCTCCTAGCAGTCATCGGCTGGCGTTTGGCCTCACCCAAGGCTGATCCGACCGATCTGTCTGATCTGTCAGACCAGAAAGTCCCGCCGACCTCCACCGTCACCGATCCTGCTGCGGTCTTTCAAAAAGCCTTCTGGAAACGCCCCACCTCAGAGGACAGCATCCTCCACGCCGAGCGCCGTGAGTGGCTGGACAAAAACGGCCTCTCCAAGTGGCAGTGGTTCATCGCCGTAAAGCCCAGTCCCGCCTTGGTGGACCACCTCATCATCAACAACGCCTTCATGCTCGCCGCCTCGCGTAGCGGCGGGCGTCAGCACGCCGAGGCTCCCGAATGGTTCTCCACTGAAGCTCCCCAAACCTTCACCAACCCCTCCGGCACCTTCCGCATCCTCTGGGACAAAGAAAACAACCTCCTCCACGCCACCGACAGCGGCTCAGGCTTCCGCCCCGGTGCCCCCGAGCCCGCGCGAGCCGTCACCACCATCCAGCCCGCAGGCCGCCTGTCCACCACGCCACCGCCACGCCCATGACACACACATTCCACCATCGAGCCTCGCCCCTCGCGTTCCGCGTATGTCTGACATCCTTCATTCTGATTTCGTCATTCGTCGTTTCATTTGCCGCCGTCCCCCAACTCATCAATCACCAGGGCCGCATGGCCGTGAATGGCACCAACTTTGAAGGCAGCGGCCAGTTCAAATTTGCTCTGGTCAATGCGGACAGCACCACCACCTACTGGAGCAACGACGGCACCAGCACCGCAGGCTCGCAGCCGACAGCCGCCGTCTCGCTCACGGTCACGAAAGGACTCTACGCCGTCCTTCTCGGCGACACCGGCATGACCACGCTGCCCACCAGCGTCTTCGATAACGCCGACGTGCGCCTCCGCGTCTGGTTCAATGACGGCGCGAACGGCTTCCAGCAGATCACCCCCGACCAGCGCCGCGCCGCCGCGCCCTACGCCCTGAACGCTGCCAGTGCCGATCAAGTGCTGCTCAGTGATGTCATCGCCCCGCCGATCAAACCCGTCGTCGCTTGGGGAAATAACAGCAATGGCCAGACCACCGTGCCGAGCACGCTGAGCAATGCCAACACCGCTGCCATCGCCGCCGGTGGCACCGTCAGTGTCGCCTTGCTGAAAACCGGCTCCGTGGTGCAATGGGGAGCAGGCACGGCAGTTCCAGGCGGCCTAACCAACGTCACTGCCATCTCAGCTGGTGAATCGCACCGCCTCGCCCGCAAGAGCGATGGCACCGTCACCGCCTGGGGTGACAACACCTATGGTCAAAGCACCGTCCCTGGCGGACTCACCACGGCCACTGCCATCGCCGCCGGAGAGAAACACAGCCTCGCTTTGCGCGCCAATGGCACCGTGCTGGCCTGGGGTGACAACAGCTTCGGTCAAACCACCATCCCAGGCACAGCCACGAACGTCACCGCCATCGCCGCTGGCAATGATCACTGCCTTGCCCTGAAAGCCGATGGCACTGTCGTCGCCTGGGGCCGCGACGAGACTGGGCAGGCCACCGTCCCTGGTGGCTTGACCAACATCGTCGCCATCGCCGCCGGAGCCTACCACAGCCTCGCCGTGAAGAGCGATGGCACCGTCGTCGCCTGGGGTTGGGACATTGGCGGTCAATGCACTGTCCCCTTCGGATTGACTGGCGTCAGTCGCGTCGCCGCTGGTTACGCCTTCAGCATGGCTTTGAAAAACGACGGCACACTCATCGCCTGGGGCGACAACACCGACGGCCAGACCACGGTCCCTTCCACCGCCACGCAGATCACCCACATCGCCGCCGGCACGTCTCACGCGCTCGCCTTGCGCGCCGACCTCATTCCCGCACAAGTCGCCCGCCTCGATCAAGACAACGTCTTCTCCGGCAAGCTCGGCATCAATCGCACACCCGCCGCCAACGCGCTCGAAGTCGAAGGCCAGGCCAGCAAAACGACCGCAGGCAACTGGGCCGCGAACTCCGACCGCCGCATTAAGGAGAAAGTGCAGCCGCTCACGGGCGCGCTCGAAAAACTCGACCGCGTGCGCCTCGTGGACTTCAAATACACCGACGCATACCGCGCCGCGCACCCTGGCATCGCCGACAAACGCTACCTCAACGTCATCGCGCAGGAGTTCGCCGAGGTCTTTCCCGATCACGTGCAAAGCAGCGGCGAAAAGCTCCCCGATGTCAGCGAGATCCTGCAAGTGGACACCTACCCGCTGACGATTTACTCCGCCGCTGCCGTGCAGGAACTGCATCGCGAGAATGAAGCGCTCAAAAGGCAGCTCGCCGAGCAGGAGCAGCGGCTGCGCAAACTCGAAGCTGCTTTGACCAAGTGAAACTGCACATCCTGCTGCTGTCGATCTTCGTGGTGCCTGCCTTTGCAGGCAGCTACACGCTTTCGCCACAGGCCAACGACCACGGCGGCCTGCGCGGCACCAGCACGCACTACACCGCCGACTTCTCCGCCATGCCCGGCGGCGCAGGCAGCTCCACCAGCTACATCGTCCGCAGCGGCTACGCCGGGCAGCTTGGCGACGTGATCGCCACCGCCATCTATCTAGAGCCTGTCCCAAAGGCGGGTGTTTTTCAATCGGGGCGTTTTCCGCGAACTTGCGGA